>JAFVVB010000101.1 GCA_017502425.1 Ruminococcus sp.
GCTATCCTTTGAGCTAGACCTAAACAGAATCAATGCGCTTAAACAGCCATTGAAGTCGGGTGTTGCAGCATACGGTTATTTACCGCTGATGATGACCCGTAACTGTCCGCTGAAAAGTGGTGGTGCTACGTGCGCAACTTGCAAAAACAACAATAAATTGCAAGACCGCAAAGGTGAAGAATTTACCGTTGTATGTGATAATAACACGAGCGAAATTTTGAACTGTGTACCGCTTATTTTGCCTTTGGAGATTAATAAATCAAAAAACGTAGTTTTTAAAGTTTTTCACTTTACTGTGGAAAACTCTGTGGAAAACAAGGAAAAAACCCTTGAAAAATTAGGCGAAAATCAAAGATTTGAACGTTTCACATATGGTTTATATATAAGAGGTGTGAAAAATTTCACAATCTTTTAAAGAATTATCATTGAAATCACACTAAAATTCCTTTGCGAAATTAAGAATTTTTTCATCATTCTTTATTATAATTTCTTAATAGAATTAACTAAACTAGTTTGCAAGATACATAATAATTTTGCAAGAAAGGTGCAGTAATATGGAAATATTAAAAGTAAAAAAACTCAGAGAAAACGCAAAAATGATAAAAAGAGCTACTAAAGGCTCAGCGGGTATGGACTTACACGCCTGTATTGATGAAGATATTACTATCGCACCGGGTGAAATCAAGATTATTCCGACGGGTCTTTCAATAGCACTTGAGAATGAGAACTATGTGGCGTATATATACGCACGCTCAGGTTTAGCTATCAAACACGGAATCACTCTTGCTAACTGTGTCGGTGTTATTGACTCAGATTATCGCGGTGAAGTGTGTGTTGGTCTTACTAATATTTCAAAGAGTGAGTATACTGTCACACCTGATGAGCGAATCGCCCAGCTTGTCATTGCTCCGATATGCGTGTGTGATGCTAAATTAGTAGATGAGCTTGACGATACCGACAGAGGCGCAGGCGGTTTTGGTTCAACCGGAAAAAAGTAAGTTTTTAATTAGCGATTTGAATATTTATCAGCTGGCTTGTTTTCACTATAAAATATCCGCTAAAATTAACAATTTCAGGATAAATTTTTATTGAAATAAATGTATATATCGGTTATACTAAAAAAGAATAGGGTTTAAATGATAATTTTTCAGATAAAATGAGTTCTTATAAAGGGGAATTTATATGTTTTTTTCTAAGGATATCGGTATAGATCTGGGTACTGCAAATACTCTGGTTTATATGAAAGGTAAAGGTATCGTTATGCGCGAGCCTTCAGTTGTTGCGGTTGATGTGAGAAAAGACACCGTAGTTGCTGTTGGTCAAGAAGCTAAAGATATGATCGGTAGAACACCTGGTTCTATCGTTGCTATCAGACCTCTTAAAGACGGTGTAATCGCTGATTTTGAAATCACTGCGACTATGCTTAAATATTTTATAAAACAGGTTGTTAAAGCTAACTTTTTCTCAAGACCGAGAATCGTCATCTGTATTCCTAGCGGTGTTACCGAGGTTGAGAGAAATGCGGTAGAAGACGCTGCTATTCAGGCAGGCGGCAGACACGTTGAGCTTATTGAAGAGCCTATGGCGGCTGCTATCGGTGCAGGTCTTCCTGTAAATCAGGCTCAGGGTAGTATGGTAGTTGATATCGGTGGCGGTACTTCCGAGGTCGGTATCGTGTCCTTAGGCGATATCGTTGCTTCATGCTCAGTAAGAGTAGCTGGTGATAAGTTCGACGAAGCCATCATCACTTATATCAAGAAAAAATATAACCTCCTCATTGGTGAGCGTACAGCCGAAGATATCAAAATCGCTATCGGTTCTGCGTATCCGTACGAAAATGAAGGTGAAATGACTATCAAAGGCAGAAACTTAGTGGACGGTTTACCTAAGAATATCAGAATTACTGCAGCAGAAGTAAGAGATGCACTCGCTGATCCACTATCTACTATTATTGAGGCTATTCTCACTACTTTAGAGAAAACTCCGCCTGAGCTTTCAGCGGATATCATTGATAACGGCATCACTTTAACCGGCGGCGGCGCATTACTTCGAGGACTTGATCTTCTCATTATGCAGCAGACAGGTATGCCGGTTTATGTGGCTGAAAGACCGCTTGACTGTGTGGTTGACGGTACAGGAATGAAACTTGACCCTAATTTCAAGCCTCAGTCTAAACAGCACAAGCATTAAAGTACAGATTCACTGCACCGTACTGCGAAAGCGTGCGGTGCGAAATTATTTTATAAAAGGAGGATAAAATGAAAGATTTTTTCAGATCACCGAGTTGTAAAATTTTTCTGTCAGTTTTACTGATTGTGATTGTCATGTCGGTTTTTTCAAACAGCATTAACAGTAACATATTATCCTCCACCATTAATACGGTTACATACCCGCTTTCTAAAGTTACTGCTGCGGTAGCCAACGAAAGTAAGGACAACCGTTCTATTGATGA
>JAFVVB010000102.1 GCA_017502425.1 Ruminococcus sp.
AACCGGAGTGATGCTTTTGACTTTATAACCGCCATTTCTGAGTACTCTGAGGTCACGACTCTGGGTTTCGACGTTACACGATATGTACACTACGGTTTTTATATTCATACTCATTAATGACTGTAAAAATTCTTTACTGCATCCTGCTCGTGGCGGGTCTAAAAATGCGACATCAACCTTTACTTTCTCGTCATTTAACTCTTTTATGAAGTCTTTGGCATCGGCACAGTAAAAGTCTATGTTCTTCGTATTGTTTATCTTTGCGTTTTTCTTAGCATCGATGATAGCGTCTTTATTTGATTCTACCGAGATAACGTGTTTAGCTTTATCAGCTGCACATATGCCGATGGTACCTACACCACAGTAGCTGTCAAACACCGTCTGAGTGCCGTCTAACAAAGCGAGCTCTATGGCTTTTGAGTACAGCTTTTCTGTCTGGATAGGGTTTATTTGATAGAAAGACTGAGGGGATATGATGAAAGTTTTACCGCATAAGGTGTCTTTGATATACCCGTCACCGAAAAGTATATCCTGAGTTTTGCCGATAAAGAGCTTTTTCGGGTCTTTGTTTACGGTGGTCACAACAGTAGTGATGTACGGATGCTTTTTAAGCAATGCGGAAACGAAGGTTTTCTTAGCAGGGAATACAGGGTCAGCTCCGTTAAGTATAACCATGACTTCACCGCTTTTAAAACCCTCTCGTATAACAACGCTCTTTATAAAACCGCTTGCTCTGAATGGATCATACGGGGCGATTTTAAAGCTTTTAAAAAGTACGCACAGAGTGTTAAAAATTTCGTTTGAGTGTTTAGTGTGGAGTTTGCACTCTTTTACTCTGACTATGGTGTTGGTCTTTGATTTATAAAGTCCCCAGCTGATACTTTTGTTGCGTTCTCTTTTGAAAACAGCCTGGGCTTTGTTGCGATAATGAAACGGAGTGTTCATGCTTATGATATCATCGATTTTATTAAAAGAGCCCAGAAAAGTGTGGCATTTTTTCTGCTTTAGTTTAAGCTGTTCAAGAAAGCTTAGGTTGTTAAGCTGACATGAACTGCATTTTTTAGCTACATCACAGTTGAGAAATTTATCCATAGTGTCATAATCCTTGTCGTTTTTTAGGTTATTATAGTACTATTCTAGCACATATTATACCACATTTTCAATTTACAGAAAATATGACTTGATAAATAGTTGCATAAAATATATAATTAGCATATGAAAGAATTTAAAGTAATGAGAGGACGCAGGCGCATCACACGTTACAGGCGCAGAAGAGGAGGAGCGGATTTCCGTCCGTTTCTTTTGGGTCTTGCTACGTTATGTGGTATAGCGGTTATAGGTACTGCGCTGTTTTTCGGCATTAAGTATCTTATAAACTACACTCCGTCGGTCACACCGGCTGAGATTGAGCCATGCGTTGTTGAAGATGGGCAGACCAGCTCGCTTGATATGGCTAGCGGTGAAATCCGTATTATTACGGTTTCAGCGGGTAGTCGTGTTCAGGATTCCTTAGAGTTTGAGTCTGATAATACTGAAGTTCTGACTGTTGATAGCGGTGGCAGAGTCGATGCGCTTAAAGAGGGCACTGCGACGGTGAGCGTAGAAGGCACCAGATTCTCAGGTAAGTGTAGTATTACGGTTACTAAGGCGAAAGAAGAACCAAAAGCAACTGAGTATACTACTGCGATTATTGCTAACTTAGACATCGTCGAGAAGAATAAGAAGAACCAAAATAAGAACCTATATAAGGTTACGGTTAATCGCAGGACGAACACCGTTACTGTTTATACATACGATGAAAACGGGGATTATGTTGTTCCTGTGAGGGCTATGATATGCTCGTGTGGTGAGTTTACTGATGAGAATATCACTCCTGAGGGTACATATGCGGTGTACTTCAAAAAGCCATGGCATCCGCTTTTTGATGATGTATATGGTCAGTATGTTACGGGATTCAGCGGACCGTATCTGTTCCATTCAGTGCCGTACGCTAAGGCTTCTGCGGATACGCTGAAATCCGAGGAGTTTAATAAGCTTGGTACTAATGCGTCTCAGGGCTGTGTCAGATTGATGACAGCTGACGCAAGATGGATATATAAAAACCTGAAAATGGATACGGTGGTTGAGGTTATTGATAAAACCGCGTCGAGCGACCCGCTTGGCACTCCTGAAAAGATAACCGTCACCGAAGCTATCAAATGGGACCCTACCGACCCTAATAAAAGAAACCCGTATAAAACAAAAATGCCGACTATTGACGGCGTGTGGGACGTTACTATCGAAGAGGGTTCAAAGTACGAGTGCAAGGTAACTGCTGTTGACTCGTGCTGGCAGGACATCACCGATAAAGTAAGAGTTACCGGAAATGTTATTACTACTAAAAAGGGTAAGTATCTGATGACCTATTCGGTTACCGATAACTTAGGTAAAACTGCTGAAAAAACAGTTACTGTTACAGTTGAATAGTATAATAAAAAGGCACGCATATTTGCGTGCCTTTTGTGTTATTCTACGTATCCTACTGTGTTAGCCTGAGTTGAAGCTTGTGTTGTGCTTTGGGTTGCACTTTGGGTTTTAGCTGAAGACTGAGGTGTTGTCTCAGCCTCGCTTTTAGTAGCTTCATCAGGAGTAGCATTCTTTTCGATGAACATAAATTCAATCATCTCAAAAAGTGTCTCTTCATAGGTCACACCCTGACGGTCAAAGAATTTTTTATCAATCATGAGAGTGT
>JAFVVB010000103.1 GCA_017502425.1 Ruminococcus sp.
AACCGTCAATCCGTTCGACCTACATGTCATCGCCATCACAACGGCTTGCGCATCAGTAGGAAAACCAGGATACGGCATAGTGCGTATCAGTTTCGGAGATTTCAATCTGTACGGGGCGTCTATGGTTAGCTTTCCTTCTTTGAAGGTGAGCTCGCATCCAGCCTGCTCGAAAATCGGAATCACGGTAGAAAGGTGTGACTGTACAACACCATCTAGTGTGACCTTAGATGAAGTTGACGCCGCACACGACATCAGCGTAGTTGCAACTATTCGGTCGCTGATTATGCTATGAGAACATCCGTGGAGTTTATCAACCCCTTCGATGATGATAGTGCTCTCACCAGCACCGCTGATTTTGGCACCGCATGAGTTCAGAAAATCCGCTAAATCAGTGATTTCTGGCTCTTTAGCAGCATTGGTCACTATGGTAGTACCCTTTGCTTTTACTGCGGTAAGTATTATATTCTCAGTAGCTCCGACACTCGGAAACGAAAGTGCTATTTTCGCAGGTTTTATATAATCCTGTGCACTGCACTCAAGCTCTCCGTGCTGCTCATTTATATCAATCCCCATCTGCCTTAATGCGCTAAGGTGCAAATCAATCGGTCGAGGTCCTAACTCGCACCCGCCAGGTAATGACATTTTCGCCTTAGAACATCGTGAAATAAGAACTCCTAAAAAAATGATAGACGAACGCATTTTGAGCATCAGTTCGTGTGGTATATCGCTTCTTTTCACATCAGATGTATCAACCACTAAGGTATCACCGCTTCTGTACGCTTTACACCCTAAATATCTTAAAATACTGATGGTTGCATCAACATCCGATAAATCCGGACAGTTATAAAGTACACATTCATCTTCGCATAAAAGCGTTGCCGCTAATATCGGCAGCGTGCTGTTTTTTGATCCCTGTACTTTTACTTCTCCACAGAGCTTTCTGCCACCATTGATAAGAAGCTTCGACACAACAAACACCCTTTCACGAATAATGTTTACACGCATGTATTCTATGAAATGATAGTTTGTACTGTGAATATATGAGTAAAAATTACTTTACGATTTCTTTAACTATATTGTATATACGCTCAGATGCGTTAGTAATAGCCATAGATTGAGCATTTTGCGAATATTCTTTCAGTAACTCTTTATCAGCTGCCATATCATCAACAGCTTTGATGAGTTTTTCCTCAGTGAGGTCTTTTTCTTCGATAATCGAAGCAGCCTTTTTATTAACTAAAGCCATCGCATTATGATACTGGTGATTTTCAGCAACATACGGAGATGGAATCAGTACCGCAGGCTTACCTTTAGCCTGAATCTCAGAAAGTGTGATAGCGCCTGCTCTACACACAACGAGATCACACGCTGCAAGACACTGTGGCATATTATCAATATACTGTCTTACACTTAAATTATCATATTCGTCTATATTAACGCCTTTTTCTTTTACAAGCTCAGGGAACCATGTACCCTGCTGGCCGTAGGCGTGAATATGCTGGAATTTCTGGTCTTTGGCACTTCGTGCCACAAGACCTGCCATAGATTCGTTAATGCATCTGGCACCGAGTGAACCACCAAAAGAAAGCACAACCGGTCTGTCATCGAGTCCGAGTTCTTTACGTGCCTGCTCCTTGTCCACTCTGAGAATTTCTTCTCTGATAGGATTACCAGTCACTACGTAATCAACACCACTTTCAAGGTGCTTTTTAGCATCTTCAATCGCAAGCATTACTTTCTTTACTTTTTTAGAGAGCATTTTAGTAGTAATGCCCGGAAAAGCGTTCTGCTCATGAATAATACACGGGATACCCATATTAGCCGCTGTTCTGACAACAGGACCGCTGACGTATCCACCTGTACCGATACAGATATCAGGGTTAAACTGAGCAATAAGCTTTTTAGCTTTAGCAGAAGAAGTGAACATTCTAGATACTGTCTTGACGTTATGAACTAAAGACTGCGGTTTAAAGTTACGTTTAAATCCGCTGATGACGATAGATTCAATATCAAAACCGGCTTTTTTAACTAAAGTCTGCTCCATACCGTCTTTGTTTCCGATGAAGAGAATCTGTGTGTCCGGTTCCTTTTCTTTTATGTAACCTGCGATAGCCAGTGCCGGATTAATATGTCCGGTGGTGCCGCCGCCAGCTAATAATATCTTCATAATGCTCTCCTTAAATCTTCTCTATATTTGCAGAACGTGAAATAGATAATACAATACCCATCTGGAATAACAGCATCAAAAGTGAGCTACCACCGTACGAGAAGAACGGCAGACTGATACCGGTATTCGGCAACCAGTCGGTGATAACCAGAATGTTCAGTATTACCTGTATACCAATCTGAGAAGTAAGACCGATACCGAGCAGTTTACCGAAACGGTCTTTCGCTCTCAGCGAAATAACAATACCACGCCACACAAGCAGCGCAAAAACAAGCAGTATAGCAACCGCACCTATAAGTCCTAACTCCTCGCATACAATAGCAAAAACGAAATCGTTCTGAGGCTCAGGAAGGTATAGATACTTCTGACGTGACTGACCAAGTCCTAATCCGAACATACCGCCCGAACCGATAGCATATAGTGAGTTTCTGGTCTGCCATGTCTGCTGCCACTGAGTTTCGTCAACGTATTCCAAAGCCTTTCCCCATCCGTCCATACGGTCCATAGCGTAAGACAGAAGTCCGGTAGCCCATAAAATCAAAACGGCAATGGCGAGTATCACAGCCGCAACGCCAATCCACTTAATTTCAATACCTGATACAAAAAGCATTACAACCGTAAGTAACGCAACGATAACAATACATGAGTAATGAGGCTCTAAAAGTAGCAAGAACGCAGTAGATGCAAATACCGCTGCACCAGGTAGCACACCGTATTTGACCGTGTCCATCCTATCATAATACTTACTGCCCCAATGAGCAAGGAAAAGTATGATAGCGAACTTACTGATCTCCGATGCCTGAATACCGTAGTCACCGATACCAATCCATCGGTGGATACCTGTTTGAGACGGTATCAGAAGTACTACCACAAGCGCAAAGTACGACACGCCCAAAATCAAAGCGGAAAATCGATGAAAATGATGGTAATCAAAATATGATACCGCAAGCATTATCGCAATACCGACTATCGCGAAAATAAGCTGTCGTTTCAGATAATAATAGCTGTCGCCGATTTCGTAAAACGCAATCGGGTAACTTGCCGAGAACATCATAGTGATGCCGATAGCAAGAAGCAACACAATAAGCATGCAAAACGGCACGTCAAGACCTTTACCGATATTCAAAAGTGAGAAATGAATCTTTCTTTTCACAGGTCTTTTGTTTGCATATCTGTTTCTTTCTGTACGAGCAGATGCTTCAGTTGTTCTGCGTCTGTCGCTAATGTATCTATGATGTTGTGATTCTCTGTGTGTAGCATAATGACTCAACTGACTCATCTCCTCTCCGATAAAATAATTTATACAGAACTAACTAAAATAAGTGCAATAGCAACTATTCCCGCAATAGCGGTAATAAGGGAAAATACAACCACGATTTTCATCTCGCTCCATCCACCCATCTCAAAATGGTGATGAATAGGGCTCATTCTGAAAAGTCGTTTTCCGTGTGTGAGTTTGAAGTATGTAACCTGAATCATTACGGAGAACATCTCCACAAGATACATACAACCTACTAAAAGCAGAATAACGTGCATATCCATAGCAAATGCCATAGCGCACACTATACCACCTAAAAACAGCGAACCGGTATCACCCATAAACACCTTCGCAGGGTGGAAGTTCCACACTAAGAAACCTAAGCATCCGCCCGCAATCGCTGCTGAAAACAAAGCGTTTGAATCAAAAACTCCGAGTAATGTCGCTATCATCATAAAAATCAGAGCGACAAAGAAAGTGATAGAACCGTTAAGTCCATCGATACCATCAGTCAGGTTAACCGCATTCGTGATACCAACTATGATTAACGGCATGATAATGTAGTAGAAAATGCCGATATCAAGATATCCCACAAATGGTATGTATATGTCGGTGTTGTCACCTATGACTCTCATAATCAGAAGGTAAATCGCTACTACCGAAAACTGTAAAACGAGCTTCTGGATAGCGGTTAAACCTAAATTACGCTTCTTAACAACCTTGATGTAGTCATCGATAAAACCTATCGCACCGTAGCACAGCGCTAGGAACAGACCTGCGAAAACAAAGTATTCATTATCGCCAAAGCCGTCGTGAAACACAGCAAACGATGCAACTGAAATAATGGTAGAAATAACGATACCTAAAATAAACATCAGACCACCCATAGTAGGTGTGCCCTGCTTATTCTTATGCCATGACGGACCGACATCTAAAATAGTCTGACCGTATTTAAGCTTATGTAAAAACGGTACTAAATATTTGCCTGAAATAGCTGATATCGCAAACGATACAACCGCTGTGCAAAAAGCCCAAATTCCAATCTCCATATTTACACCTCATTTATTTTGAGAATAATTTACTAGTCATTTACGCTGCTTGAACTGAATGTAACAGTAACAACCGTACCCGCACTAACCTGTGTACCTTCAGCAATACTCTGAGCAGTTGAAAGTGAATCTGACGAGTTAACCGCACCAGTGATACTGATATTGATTCCGTAGTATGATGCGAGATAGTTAACATCGTATAAGCTGTAACCAACGAGATTAGGTACGGTAACCTTCTCGGTAACGCTGTTCTCATCAGTATAAAGTACCACTGTACCACCGGTAGGAATATTACTTCCTGCCGCAGGAACCTGAGATACAACCTTAGTACCTTCACCCTTGATAGTAACTTCAAATCCATCAGCATTAACGAGTTTTGAAGCCTCGGATACCGAAAGACCTGTGTATGTGCCTGTTGTAGTATCTACGTTAGCTGCTTCTTCCTCAGTATACTGAGCATCGACTTCGAGATACGGAAGCACTTCGCCCATGATGTTAGCAAACACCGGTGCCGCAACCGCACTACCGTAGTAATTACCTGAAAGCGGTGTATCAAAGAAGACCAGCAACGCAATTTCAGGATTATCAGCAGGAGCAAAACCGCAGTATGATGCGATATAGTCCTGAACGTTATCTCCGTTTGAGTCGGAAAGTTTCTCGGATGTACCGGTTTTACCTGCGATTCTGTAACCGGCTACATAGCCGTTTTTACCTGTACCGCCGATAGCATTCTGCTCCAGAATGTTACGCATTTCTTTAGCAACTTCTTCGGAAATAACCTGACGTTTAGTATCTGTGCTGATATTCTGAACAACAGAACCGTCAGTACCTAAAATCTGTTTAACAACGTGTGGCTGAACCAAATCTCCGCCGTTTGCGATAGCCGATGCCGCTGTAATCATCTGAATCGGTGTAATAGAAAAGTTCTGACCGAATGACGCAACCGCCAAGTCGACCGGTCCCATAGAACCGTCTTCGGTAAAGAAGATGTCGTCGGACTCACCCGGAAGGTCAATGCCTGTTTTCTCAGAGAAACCAAATGACTGGTAATACTCCCAGAACTTTTCTTCTCCTACGCTCTGACCAATCTGGATGAACGCAGGGTTACATGAGTTACAAAGAGCCTGAGTGTAATTCTGGGTTCCGTGACCCGAAGACAAGTGACAACCGATTTTTTTGTCGTACAGTTCAAACACACCCGAACATGTAAACGCCGTGTCAGCTGTAACAGTACCTTCTTCAAGTGCCATGGAAAGTGACACCATCTTGAATACCGAACCCGGATAGTATGTATCACTTATAGCCTTATTACGCCACATCTTAGACAGTGCCGCACTTTCAGCCTCGCTTCTTGCGGTAGCTAGTAGCTCCTCGAGTTCCTTATTAGTCGGATTTTCGTTTTCTTTTAGGTATCCGTTTTCGTAAAGGTATTCTTTATCTATTTCTTTGATTTTCTTTCTGTCATCTTTGTTGATGGTGAAAGGATCGTTAGGGTCATATCCATCAACAGTAGCCATAGCGAGAATCTCGCCTGTATTTACATCCATCGCGATACCGACACCACGGTTATATACATCATAGTCTTCGATACCCTGCTTCATATGTCTTTCGACTATACTCTGGATAGTTTCGTCAAGGGTAAGCACGAGCGAGTTACCGTCAACCGCCTCGACATTCTGGCTGTAATCAAACGGCATAGCAGTGCCATTAGCGTTAGTCGCAGTAATGAGTCGTCCCGGAGTACCTGTCAGATACTCGTCGTACTCGTTCTCAACACCTGATAGTCCCTGGTCATCAGAACCGGTAAATCCGATTACCGACGCAGCGAGTTCGCCATATGGATAGTAACGTTTATAGTCGTCAAGTAACGCAATAACGCTTGCTATTTCGTACTTTTCCTCAATCTGATTCATGAGCTCTAAAATCTTTTTTTGCTCTTCACTTTCGACCTTACGCTTTACTACTACGTAGTAGCTATCCTGCTTAGTCTGCTCTAAAACTTCGGCTTTATCGAGTTTTAATATTTCAGCAAGCTCGGTAGCAACGAATTCTCTCTGCTCATCGGTCTTGAAGTTAGCAGGTGAAAGTACTACCTGCCATACAGAAGCACTCTGCGCAAGAATCTGACCGTTTCTGTCGTAGATAGTTCCACGCTTAGCTCGGATAGTGGTATCGGAGAGCTGCTGCTCTACGGCTTTTTGCTGGAGGTCTTCACCCGCTACAAGCTGCAAATACGCAAGTCGGGAAATGACTGCTCCGAATCCAACCACTAAAACTATGATCAGCAACCATACGGTTCGCTGTCTGAGTCTTTGATTAGCTCCCATAGTGGGTCCCTCCTTTCAGAATAATACTATCAGATATATCTGAAAACTAGCTGAAAATTTCATAAATTAAGTGTAAATATACGGGATTTCTACACGTTTTTCATCAAAAGACTTTACCCATACAATAGCAGAAAAAGAGTTAAGACAAAATCTCAACTCTCATCTTATACATACTTATTAAGCCGATAAGAATGTTATGCCCATAAAGAGGAAAATGACTGTGCGATAGTGTCAAAGACATTATTGCTTGATTCCATCGCAAGCTCCACTTTATCACCCTGTGAAAGGCTGATAAACTCCTTTTGAGAGTTGGAAACTTTACTCATCTTGAGCTCCTCTTTAGCATATTTTTCAACAACGGCTGTTGATATGCTCGCGTCAACCTTCATCTCGAGCTGAGTATATATACTCTGCTGTTCCTCGAGGTCTTTCTGTGCGGCGCCGATTTGCTGATTAAGCTCAGTCAGCTGTACCTGTCCGTGGATGATTAGTCCAACCACGATAACAACCGCTAACGCAAGTACCACAGAACACGCAATCTTAAAAAAGTTATTCTTTCTTCTTTTTTCGCGCGTGATGGTTTTGCGTGAAGATTTGACCGCCTTATTCTGTTTTTCAGGTTCAGGCTGATGGTTTGCTTTTTCTTTCGAAGGGGTATGTACCGAAGAGTGCAACATCTCCTCTTTCTCAAACAATCGCAAATCATAAGCCAGGTTACGATCTTCGTAAACCATAGCTACACCCCGTATCCTAACATTTTGGTTTCTGTTTCTTTTGGTTTCTGTTTTTCAGGCGATATTATATAAAAAGGTCATAATCAGTGTGAAATCAAAAGCCGTTATTCAAAAATTACAGCTTTGATACTTTTAAAGAAAATAAAACGACAATTTTCGTTTTATCGTCCTTACGGGATATACGGAACATCCCACAATATAGCGATAAAAGTAGAACTAAACACAATTTATAGTGTTGTAAAAGAACTTGTAAACATATTTACAAGTTTGTTATCATTTTACCATACACAGTATGTAAAGTCCATAGTAAATAACTACAAATATAGGTATTATTTAGACATACATATATTATTTTTGACCATTATAATTTTCACTGAGAATTATATGGTAAAATCAAAGCTTTTCGCATACTCTGAGCTTCGCACTTCTTGATCGTGTGTTGTGTTCAAGTTCATCGGCATTAGCGATAATCGGTTTGCGATTAATGAGTTTTGCTTTCGGCTTATTACCGCATACACACACCGGAAAATCCTTAGGGCATGTGCATCCGACACACCACGACGCCATCTTCTGCTTAACGATTCTATCCTCAAGAGAGTGGAACGTAATCACTGCAAGTCGTCCACCTTTATTTAAAAGCTCAAACGCATCGTCAAGGCCTCGTTCTAAAACCTCGAGCTCACGATTTACAGCTATTCTCAGCGCCTGAAACGTCTTTCTCGCAGGATGAGTGTCTCTTCTGACTTTCTGAGGAACGCTGTTTTTAATTATTTCAGCGAGTTCCAAAGTAGTAGTAATCGGTTTTTCTTCTCTGCTTTTTACTATATTTTTAGCGATAGAAGAAGCGTACTTCTCCTCACCGTAGTTATTGATAATACGAGCAAGTTCAGAATACTCGAGTGTGTTAACAAGGTCGGCTGCGCTATCTCCCGACTGACTCATTCTCATATCAAGAGGTGCATCTTCGTGAAAGGAAAAACCGCGCTCTGATGTATCGAGTTGGTGTGATGAAACACCTATATCAAGCAATACACCATCAACGCAGAAAATCTCACGTGCATTTAAAAGCTCTTTCATATCGCCGAAGTTACCTTTGACAATAATCGAGTTAGGGTCATCTTTAAATCGCTTTGTGACATGGCGGATAGCATCGGGGTCCTGATCAATGGAAATCAGCTTGCCGTTTTTGAGATGCTTGAGAATTTCAGCGGAATGACCGCCACCGCCTGCGGTACCGTCAACGTAGATACCGTTTTCTTTTATGCTCAGTCCATCTACTGTTTCATTGAGCAAAACAGGAATGTGAGAAAAGCTCATAAAATCCTCACAGTCTCAAAAGCTCGAGAGCCTCTTTCACAGACTCACGCTTTTGCTTTTCGATGAATTCTTCGAATTTATCCTTATCCCACACTTCGATGCGGGTATCCATACCTACTACGACGATGTCTTTAGTAAGAGAAGCATCTTCCCTTAGTTTCTGAGCAATCATAACTCGTCCCTGAGCGCTGACAGAAACCTCGGTAGCAGGAGAAATGAGGATATACTGAAGTGAAAGTGCTTTATCAGCAGGAAGCTCCCGTATCTGCGCTCTTAAACGGTCAAACTGCTCACATGAAAGAATCTGCACGCAATTCTCAAAACCTGATGTAACATACACAGTATCACAGAGTTCCTCTCTGAACTTAGACGGCAGAATAATTCTGCCTTTAGCGTCGATAGTCTGATTAGTAGTACCTGAGAACATTCTGCCACCTCCATTACTTTTTCTTCTATACAATGACACAAAAAGCCACTTTATGCCACTTATAAAATGATTATATACTATATAGAGTATAAAATCAAGGTAAAAGTAACGATTTATAACAAAAAATTTACAAATTGAAATTTTCTCAGCCGGAAAAATCAACCATATTACGTCCAAATAAAAAAGCGCCCGCAAATATCGGGTGCTTTTCCACTACTTTTCCAGTTATCAGTACATTATCGTAAAATAAACGCAAAAAAGCTCCCTTTGAGGGAGCTTTTTGGTTTCTGCAATCTTAATTTATGTGAGTAAATTATGATTTTTTAGTAATTCTTAAGTTCTGGCGAGTTTTTCTGAGCTCTGTGAGCTGTGCAGTAATAGCATCGTCAGTCTTTTTCATGATATTTTCAACGTAATCGTTAGCAGCTTTACGCATCTCAGCTGATTTAGCTTTAACTTCGTTTAAGAGTTCAGTAGCCTCAGCCTTAGCAGCACGCATGATTTCGCTCTGCTCAATCATAGCCTTCTTGCGTTCTTCAGCAGCTCTGATGATATCTTCTGATTCTTTCTTAGCTTCCGCAATGATCTGACTTCTGTCAGCAACGATGTTCTTAGCCTGTCTTACTTCTGCAGGAAGAGTGTCCTGAATTTCATCTAAAATATCATAGATTTTCTCAGCCTCTACCATAACTTTACCGCCGGTAAGCGGAACTGCTTTCGCATCAGCAACCAAGTCCTGCAACTCGTTGATAAGTTCATCCACTCTCATTTTACATTTCCTTTCTAGTTTCTGTTATTTTTTAATCTTTCATAAACTTGCTCGTGAATATCGGCGGGCACAAAATAACTGATATCTCCGCCTAGTGAAGCAACCTGTTTGACCATACTCGAACTCAGGTACATATACTGTGAGTCAGATGTCAAAAAGACTGTATCGAGCTCAGGGTTGAGCTTCTTGTTAGTAAGTGCCATCTGAAATTCATACTCAAAATCGGACATCGCTCGAAGTCCTTTAACGACAGCCTTAGCTCCTCGTTCTTTAGCGTAGTCAGCTAAAAGCCCCGAAAAACCTACTATCTCAACGTTAGGCAAATCAATGAGTGTCTTTTCCAAAAAAGCAATTCGCTCATCGATCGTAAAGCTCGGAGTCTTAGACATATTAACAAGCACCGCAACAATAACTTTGTCAAACATTTTAGACGCTCTTTTAATGATATCGATGTGACCGAGCGTCACCGGATCAAAACTACCGGGACAAATAACCGTGTTGTTCATAATAGTCCCCTTACTTAAAAATCACGAACCACTATATATAGTCCTCGTGACGATACATGCTTACCTTTATTTTACCATAGGTACGTTGTCTGTCAAGAGTAAATTTGTAATATTTTTGTAATATTTCATCATTTAATGCACTTTCACAAATAATAATGCCGGTTTTCTTTATTCTTTGTGCACAAAGTGGCATAATTTCTTGTAAAAAACCTTTATTATATGGTGGGTCAAGAAAGATTATGTCAAATTCTTCGGTAGTTGTTTTGATAAAATTGATTGCATCACACGCTCTGACCTTAGCGAATTGTTTCAAGTTTGTAACCGCCAGATTGCGTTCAATCACCTTAATTGACGATTTACTCTTATCAATAATGTAGCGTTTGCACATCCTCGCGAAAGTGCTTCTATTCCCATCTGGCCGCATCCTGAAAACAGGTCCAGAAAGCTTCTGCCTTCAAGTTCAAACTGTATCGCTGAAAATATAGCTTCTTTTACTTTATCGGTAGTAGGACGAACATCGTCGCCCTTGAGTGTTTCGAGCACTCTGCCGCGTGCTTTACCGGTAATTACTCTCATATATCCTCCTGTAAATGAAAATGCTTATATACCATAAGTGCGCTGTCGTGTGTCATTTTTGGAGCACTTTCGAGCTCTTCTAATGATGCATTTTTAATATTCTCTATCGTTCTGAAATATTTCAGCAGAGATTTAGCACGTACCTGACCTATTCCTTCAATACTCTGTAACGTAGAAGATGTTACTGTTTTCTTTCTTCTCTGGTGATGAAATCCAATAGCAAATCGGTGAACTTCGTCTTGAATCTGTGTGATAAACGAGAACACGTTGCGATCAGGTCTGATAGCTATTTCTCCTTCGTCGCTGACTATCGCTCTGGTGCGGTGACGGTCATCTTTTACCATACCGAATACAGGCACATCAATGTTTAATTTATTAAGTACAGGTTTTACTGCATTAACTTGACCTACTGAACCATCAAGCAAAATCAAGTCGGGTTTTCTCCCAAAACCGCCGTCGCTGTTTTCATCATCTTTAGCTTTTAAATATTCAGTAAATCTACGCTCAATAACTTCTGCCAACGAGCCGTAGTCATCCTGACCAAAAAAGCTCTTTATCTTAAACTTTCTGTATGCACTCTTTTTAGGTTTTCCATCTTCAAACACTACCATACCAGCTACATTTTCGCTACCTGAAGTGTTAGAAATATCATACGATTCGATATAAAACGGTACTTCTTTTAGCGAGAGCATATCACGTAAGCTTTCGAGTACTGCGTACTGTTTTCCTATAACACCTGACTGCTGTCCCAGTGCTTCAAAAGCATTTTTTAGACACATATCTACTAGATGCTTCTGCTCACCTATTTTAGGTACATTGATATACACACGCTTACTGCGTTTTTCGCTCAACCACTTCTCCAAAATAGATGCATCTTCGACTTCTTTATCTAACATGATATTGCGTGGAATATCATCTCTTAACGTGTAATATCTCAAAATAAATTCACGTCTTGCTTCTGACTCATCGCCGGGATCATTAATAATAAAACTCTCCCTGTCAAAAAGCCTTCCGTGAGCAAATCGGAACACTTCAAAAGAACCCTTTTTATTATCGCTAGCGTATGCGATAACATCTTGCTCCTGTGCAGTAGTATTGACCACTTTCTGTTTATCACGCATCTTTTTGATAGATTTAATCTGGTCTCTTATTTTGGCGGCTCTCTCGAAATCAAGATTATCAGATGCCTCCATCATTTTTTCAGTAAGCATTTTTACTGATTTTGCATCTCCGCCTTTCAGAAACTGAAGTGCTTCCTCTACGTATTCGTTATACTCACTGAGTTTTACTTTTCCGGTACAAGGTGCACAACACTGCTTAATATGGAAATTAAGACAAGGTCTTGATTTTCTGAAATCCTGTGGAAATTTACGATTACAGGTAGGCAATTTAAAAATCTTCTGCGCCTGCTCTACGCTGTTTTTAACGTAGTAACTACTTTTATACGGTCCGATATATGTCGCATCATCATCGTCTTTCTGAAGTGCATATGAAATTCTGCGCCACTTTTCTCCTGTAATCTTTATATAGCTGTATCCTTTATCATCTTTGAGTAGGATATTATATTTAGGTGCGTGCTGTTTAATGAGACTACATTCAAGTATCAGCGCTTCAAACTCAGAATCCGTGATAATATACTCAAAGTCATATACATTTTCAACCATTCTTCTGACTTTTTCGCTGTGGCTATTCTGTGAACCGAAATACTGACTGACTCTATTTTTCAGCGCTTTGGCTTTTCCGATATATATGATATCCCTGCTTTTATTCTTCATGATATACACACCGGGAGAAAGCGGCAACGCCATCGCTTTTTTTCTGAGTTCTCTGAGTTTTTCGTTCACAAAATCACCTCCATAAACGCACACTTTTATCTCATTTTAAATATAATGTAAAACTCACACTTTGTAAAGCAAAATAAAAAAGGCGGAATAATCTTCCGCCTTTTATGCTCTAAAATATATAAAATTATTCAGCAAAGCCTGACTCTACGAGAGCAACTAAACCCTCAACCGCGTCTGTTTCATCAGCGCCGTCAGCGTAGATAGTGATGTTAGTACCACCAATGATACCGAGTGAGAGTACGCCAAGAAGGCTCTTTGCATTTACTTTTCTCTCATCCTTTTCTACCCAAACAGTAGCTTTGAACTCATTAGCTTTCTGAATGAAAAATGTAGCTGGACGAGCATGCAGACCAGCCTTGTTCTGAACAGTTACTTCCTTAGTATACATACTAAAACCCTCTCTTTTACCTTTGCAAAATAATAAATTTACTGAAAAAACGAACAAGCGATTCTGTTCGATTATTGATATTATATCCACAAAAATTCAAGAGGTCAACACGCAAAAGGCAATTTTGTTTTGATATATAACAAGAGTTTTTATGAAAACCGGTTATTTGTGCAAAACTGCTAAAATGTTGAAAAGTTTTTGTGCTAACAATACAAGGCGTCAAAGCTCAACAGCAATATTTGTAAATAATAACAATACGTTTAGTCATTTTCACCATCGTTTATTATGCTTTCAGCCAGAGCTCTTTCGCTGTCGCTGAGAGTAGCTTTTTCTATCATATCGGGACGTTTTTTAGCGGTGTTAATCACGCTTTGCTCTCGTCGCCATTTATCGACGTTTTCGTGGTGACCTGATAAAAGCACATGGGGCACTTCTCTTCCTCTCCACACCTGAGGTCTGGTGTACTGAGGATACTCGAGCAATCCGTCATAGTGACTTTCTTTAGTAAAGCATTCGTCCTCGGAAAGCACACCTTTTTCCATTCTTGCGAGCGCATCAACGAACACGAGTGTAGGAAGCTCTCCACCTGTCAGCACATAATCGCCGATAGAAATCTCCTCATCTATAAGCTCGTCTATCACTCTCTGGTCAACACCTTCATAATGACCGCACAGCACGCATATATTTTTATGCTCAGAGCTTATATCAATCAGCTTTTGCTGAGTGAGCACGTTACCCTGTGGTGACATATATACAAAGTACGGTTTTTCATCAAGTTTTGAACATATATCTTCATAGCACAACGCAATAGGCTCAGTCATCATTAGCATACCTTTGCCTCCGCCGTACGGTGCATCGTCAACGTGGCGATGTTTATCAAAAGCAAATTCTCTAAGCTGATGACACTCTACACTAAGAACACCTTTTTTCTGTGCTCTGCCGATTATCGACTCATTAAGCACAGTTTGAATCATCTCGGGAAACAGCGTAATTATATCAATCCTCATCAGAAAATAGTCCTTTCATCGGTGTGATTCTAATCTCTCCACCTTCAACATCTACTTCGTCTATGATATCAGGGATCGCAGGAATATAGTACATCTTTGCGTCATCGGCTTTCATTTCATACACATCATTGGAACCTGTATGAAGAACATCTTTAACTACTCCGTAAACCTCTTTTGTATTACTATCTACTACACTAAGTCCTATAAGGTCCTGGATAAAATTAACGCCTTCTTCGAGCTTTATATCACTTCTTTTGATATATAGGATTTTACCCCTTAGTGTATCCGCCTGTTCAATCGTATCAATAGAAGGCATTTTCATCAGCACCATATTTTTATGTGCACGCGATTTTACTTTGATTTTTTCTTCGCCGTTATTTAAGTACAGTGTCTTGAACTGACTAAGAAACTGAGGTGAATCACACCAGCACTCAACGCGCATTTCGCCACGCACTCCGTGTGTGCCGACGATTTTTCCACATTCTAAAAACTTTTTAACCATAAAACTCACCACATAATTCATATTTCAAAGTGATTCTATCATAATTACGGGAAATAGTAAAGAAATAAAAAAAGCGATGCAATGCACCGCTTTTTCTGTGTTCTTAGTCAATTTCGACCATAATTCTCTCGTTGCTTCTGATAGCAGCTGAGCGAGCAACTGTACGGATAGCACGAGCGATTCTGCCCTGCTTACCAATAATTCTGCCCATATCATTTTCAGCAACGTGGAGGTGGTATACAACAGTACCGTCTTCGTTAGGTTCATCAACCGTAACCGAAACCTCCGCAGGCTCTTCTACTAAGCCTTTAGCAATTGTTAAAAGTAAGTCTTTCATCAAAACTGTTCCTTTCAGAAATTAGAGAATGCCGTTCTTCTTGAAAAGGTTTTTAACAGTATCAGTTGGCTGTGCACCCTTAGCGATCCACTCTTTAACCTTATCAGCGTCAACCTTAACCTCTGATGGCTCTGTAAGTGGGTTGTATGTGCCGATTTCCTCGATGAAACGACCATCACGTGGATATCTTGAATCAGCTACAACGATTCTGTAAAAAGGTGACTTTTTAGCGCCCATTCTTCTTAATCTGATTTTTACCATTTTTAGTTCCTCCAATATATTGTAGTTTTTATATTTATTACCAATGTAATTTATTGGCATAGAAAACAATTAATTAAAATCCAGGGAAGCCTCCGCCACCCATTGGTCCCATAGGACCACCTAAACCAGGGAGATTCGGCATACGTTTACCCTTTTTGGTAGCACGGGTGAACTGCTTCATCATCTTCTGAGTCTGCTCAAGCTGTTTTATCAGGCGGTTGACTTCTTCAACCGATCTGCCTGAACCAGCAGCAATTCTGCGTTTTCTCTGAGCATTAATCAAAGATGGTTTAGCACGTTCTTCCTTAGTCATAGAAAGGATAATAGCTTTAGACCAATCGAGCTGGCGCTCGTTGATATCAACATCATCGAGTTTATTACCTACGCCCGGAATCTTTGACAAAATACCCTTGATAGGACCCATATTTCTGATCTGGTCGAACTGGTCGAGCATATCATTGAAGTCCATTTTATTCTTGAGCATTTTTTCGGCTAACTGTTCAGCCTTTTTCTGATCGAGTTTCTGCTCTGCTTCTTCAATCAGAGAGAGCACATCGCCCATACCTAAGATTCGGTTAGCCATTCTGTCAGGATGGAAAACCTCGAGGTCCTCGAGTTTCTCACCAGTACCTGAGAATTTAATCGGTCTGCCAGTAACAGCTTTTACTGAAAGTGCAGCACCGCCTCTGGTGTCACCATCAAGTTTAGTGAGAATAACACCGGTGATATCTAAAAGTTCGTTGAACGTTTTAGCAACATTTACTGCGTCCTGACCGGTCATAGAATCGATAACGAGTAAAATCTCATCGATATCAACAGACGCTTTGATATTTTTAAGCTCATCCATGAGCTCTTCGTCGATATGAAGTCGACCGGCAGTATCAAGGATAACAACATCGTTACCATAGTCTTTAGCGTGTTTAATCGCTTCTTTAGCGATTTTCACAGGATTTACCTGACCCATCTCAAAAACAGGAGTCTGGGCTTTTTCGCCGACTACTTTGAGCTGCTCAATAGCAGCAGGACGATATATATCACACGCAACCAGAAGTGGTCGGTGGTTCTGTTTCTTTAAATGGAGCGCAAGTTTCGCAGCATGAGTGGTTTTACCAGCACCCTGAAGACCACACATCATGATAACGGTAGGTGGCTTTGATGCAAAGTGAATTCTCGCATTCTCCGCACCCATAAGTTCTGTGAGCTCTTCGTTTACGATTTTGATAACCATCTGCGCAGGTGTTAAGCTCTCCATAACTTCAGAGCCAACCGCACGCTCGTTTACTCTGTTAGTAAAATCTTTAGCAACTTTATAGTTAACGTCAGCCTCGAGCAAAGCGAGTCTGACTTCTCGCATCGCTTCTTTAACGTCTTTTTCAGTAAGCTTACCTTTATTCTTAAGTTTTTTAAACGCTTTGGTAAGTTTTTCAGACAAACCTTCAAATGCCATAATCAAACCTCCTGTTCATAAAGGCTCTGGGCTGTTTTCTTAATATCCTCACCTAGTTTTTTAACTTTTTCATCATCTGTTTTTTTGAGCTTATCCGCCATTTCAATGATGCTTAAAAGTCCTTGCTGAGTATTGGAAAATCTCTCGCAAAGTCTGAGGTTTTCTTCAAAAGTGTACAGACTCTTCTTAGCACGTTCAAGAGCGTCTCTCACTCCCTGACGTGACATCGATAAAATATCGGCAGTTTCCTTAAGCGATAAATCGTCGTTATAGTACAGCGAAACCGCTTCCTGCTGAGTAGAAGATAACATCTGTCCGTAAAAGTCAAAAAGCAGTGAAATCTCAAGATTCTTATCCAAAAAAATCACCCTCCTGACCACGTTAGTGTAAAGTAAAACGCTTTACACTTTAGCGATTATATCAAAGCACTCTCACTTTGTCAAGCATAATCACGATTTTTTCTCATTTTAAGCTGCAAAATTTTACCATTATAATGTTATATTTTCTTTGATTTTAGTGATTTGCTGTGATATAATAATATTTGTGTAACTGTATCACTTCACATATTTTAGGGAGATGTTCTATGGAACAGATTATCAACATAGACCGAATGGAGCATGCTATCGCTCTTTTCGGAAGTTTTGATGAAAACATAAAACTCATCGAATCTGAATTTATAGTTCGTGTCACCGCAAGGGACAGCGAACTGAAAATAAGCGGCGATCCTGAAAACGTAATGAAAGCATCGAAAGTCGTCGACTCGTTGCTCTCGCTTTTAAGCAGAGGCGAGCAGCTCTCGGAGCAGAACGTCAGGTACTGCATTTCTCTCATCAACGAAGGTAGTGAGGAAAAAATCGAGCAACTCGCTTCAGACTGTATATGCGTCACTGCAAAAGGTAAACCGATAAAACCTAAAACCATCGGTCAAAAAAAGTACTGCAACGCTATCAGCGATAACACTATCACCATCGGTGTCGGACCGGCAGGTACAGGTAAAACATACTTGGCGGTTGCTATGGCGGTAACTGCTTTTCGTGCTATGGATTTCAACCGCATCATACTCACTAGACCGGCGGTAGATGCGGGCGAAAAACTCGGTTTTCTTCCGGGTGATTTACAAAGCAAGGTAGACCCTTATTTAAGACCACTTTACGATGCGCTTTTTGATATGCTCGGTGCCGAAACGTACCAGAAATATTTAGAAAGAGGAAACATAGAAGTTGCACCTTTAGCGTATATGAGAGGTCGCACACTCGACGATTCTTTCATCATTTTAGACGAAGCCCAGAACACCACAACCGAGCAGATGAAAATGTTTTTAACAAGACTCGGTAACGGTTCTAAAATGGTCATCACCGGTGACATCACCCAGATTGACCTTCCAAATGGTGCTAAAAGCGGTCTCAAAGAAGCCGTCAGAATTCTTAAAAACATCAAAGATATTAAACACGTCACTTTTTCAGAGAAAGATGTCGTGCGACATAAATTAGTTCAGGACATTATCAAGGCGTATGAAAAAAACGAGGAGGCAAAAAGACGATATGACAAAGGATAAAATCAGAGTAGTAATCACTAATTCACAGAAAGCTGTGAAAATCCCTACGGGACTTAGAATGTTAGTAAGACGTTGCTGCAACGCAGTGTTGAAAATGGAAAAATTTGAAGGTGCTGCTGAAATCAGCGTTACTTTCGTTGATAATGAGCAAATCAAAGAATTAAACACTCAGTACAGGGATAAACCTATCGAAACGGACGTGCTATCTTTTCCTATGGGAAGTGACGGAAAATACGATATTGACCCTCAGACAGGAGCTCAGATTTTAGGCGATGTTGTTATTTCTATGGAAAAAGCACTCGAACAATCTAAACTCTACGACCACTCTTTCCAGCGCGAAGTGGGATATCTCACAGCTCACAGTGTACTCCATCTTCTGGGATACGACCATATGGAGCCACTCGAGAAAGTACATATGAGAGAAAAAGAAGAATACGTTATGGATATGCTCGGACTGGAAGCAAGTCAGGGATACATAGGCGAAGAATAATACTATGAAAAAACGATTTTTAAAACAAGTCCATAGCTTTTACTATGCTATACGAGGACTGCTATCCGTACTCAAAACAGAATCGCATATGAGATTCCATTTAGTAGCAGGACTTTATGTTGTCGCTTTCTGCTCAAAGTTTTACGAGCTTTCAGCGACAAAGTGGTGTGTGTTGCTATTCACCATCAGCTTAGTTTTCATCACCGAAATACTCAACACCGTACTCGAGCGTGTATGCGATAGCATCACGAAAGAATACAGCAAAGACATCGAATTCATAAAAGACGTATCAGCCGGTGCAGTATTAGTCGGTGCTGTCGGTTCGGTTATCATCGCTTTTCTGCTACTATTTGATATAGAAACATTCAAAAACATCTTCTATCATTTCACTCACAATTTAGTAGATCTTGTTTTTCTTATCATAGGTACTGTAATCGCGATTCTTTTCATCGGTGTAAAACCTGAGAGTTATCTCAGAATATTTAAACGTAAAAAATAAAAGGATATATTATGAATAAAAACGATAAATCAGCTTTCATAGCTTTAACCGGCAGACCAAACGTGGGAAAATCATCACTTTTAAACTGCATGCTCAAACAGAAAATCGCTATCGTGTCATCTAAACCTCAGACTACACGCACCCGTATCA
>JAFVVB010000104.1 GCA_017502425.1 Ruminococcus sp.
CACAGACCCTGCGTGGTAGCTTCTGTGTATAACCGCTTTAACCGAATTTATATCAAATCTATCGTAGTCAATATCAGGGTACGGATGAATCTGCATCACCTTTTTTCTAAAGCTCAAATCAGCATCTTTCAGTTTTAAGGTGAGGTCTTTTTCACACGATGTATCACTTAGCGTGATTTCGCCGTTTTTAAATACTGCGTATGGCTTTTTTACGCTGTAAAAATCATCGGAAAACTCGCTTGATTCGAGTATCTGCGTAGCCTTATGGATATAAACCACACCGTCACAGTTTCTATACGGTACAAAAACCGAGTTCATACCCTTTCTGATTATCTCAACCGCCGCTATGAAATTATCCATACCGTTTGATTTTTCATCTTGAAGCGGTTTATCAGCAGCAACTAGTGCAATCGGCTTTTCAATATCTGAAAACAGCAGTCCCAGCATAGCCGAGGTGTACGAAAGCGTATCAGAGCCGTGAGTCACGATAATACCGTCGTATGGTTTCATATCGATATTCATAAACGTATCGATAATCGCCTTATAATCTGAAACACCGATGTTCTCACTAAGTATATTTATAGGAGACAAAACTTCAAAGCTGACACTTTTATCAATCTCTCTGTATTTCTCCAGCACTAAAAGCCGACCGGTGCTGGTCACTCCGATATATCCGTCACCGATAACGCTCGCTATCGTTCCGCCGGTAGTAATAAGTAAAATATTCATAAAAAATCACCGCTATTAGTTTACCACAAAAAACGCCCTGATACAACTTAGCATCAAAAACTCATGCGTAAAATTTTCACTAATTCACCCGTCACTCATTGTGTAGTAAAGCCATAACCTGTGACGAATTATAAGGTTTGAGTAAGCCGTAGAAAGAAATTTTATTTTACCTGCTTTTCTCCCTTAAGCTCTTTTTTCCCTAGTATAACTTAGTTTACTTTGTTTAAACAATAAAAACACAGGACATCATTTTTTGCTGCCTGTGTTGGGTTTATACCTTTTTATATATTTGAGAATTTTTCAAGTTGTTTTTATCGTTTGTATGTAGACAGTAATAACATTATCTATAAATGAAAGTAAGCTTAGTTTCTTCCATTAAATCAGTCGCCATAAAAGTTGTACAGAAGCAAGAATATAGAATTGTGGCAACTAATGCCAAACTTAATAATCGTTTGTGAATATAAAATCTTTTCATTTAAAATACTCCTATCTTAATAATTGTAAATCGAATAGATCAGAATATTTGACACTGGTATCTCCTCCAAAATTAAGAAAACTAAATTTTATATCTATATTCTATGATATATTTTATTATATTCAAGTGTAATTTGTTGAATTGTTATAAAAATATATTGCATACTAATGTGAGAGTGTTATAATGTATATAAAATTATGATTGGAATGTTATTATGAAATTAAAAAGAGCTTTGTCAATATTACTTGTTTCTATAATGATGTTTACATTCTTTGTTCCTAGTGCTTTGGCTAGTGAAGTAGTGCTCTCAGATTCTACTCTACCTGAAATAAAGGAAGGATGTAACAGATACTTTTTTCTTGCAAACGATAGCTGGTTCAACGAATATACAAACACAATAGGTATTTATTGGTGGGAGGGTACTGATGCTTGCGAAGAGTGGCCTGGATATATAGCGAATAAAGCGGATGCAGAAAATGTATATTATTACGATGTACCTGTAGATGTAAGAGATATCATTTGGAACAATTATCTTATTGGGATATCTGACATATACAGTTATGAGATGAGAACAGGTATGATGGGCGTTGTAGGAGATTTTGACGGAAAGATTGCAGTTGCTAGAACAGAGTGGATAGATAATTTTGATCAATATTGGCCACCGTGTGATTGGTATTATTATTATGGTAACGGCTGCTATGGCGATGTCAAAAATGGTGATTATACAGATTGCTTGTGTAAAGAACACGAACATTATTTGGTTAGCGATATAGATAATGATGGAGTAGTAACCATTTTAGATGCAACATTCATTCAGCGCTTTTTAGCGTTGATTGATATATTTTCAGATGATCAAAAAGTGAAATCAGATGTAGATAATGATGGAGAGGTTACTATAACTGATGCAACAACCATACAACTTAAACTAGCAAAACTCTAAACCATTAAGTGAATAATAATGGTAATCAAAACACGCAATATATCAATGAATTCTTTATAGCTAAGTAGAGGTTAACTTTTCGTTCCCTGCTAAAACGATGCTATGCTTTTATATACAAGTAATATGTTGTAGTTAAGTTTAATGTATAGGTGCTGTTATGTGTTATGAGTAGCAAAACCGAATAGAAATACTAAAAGCCGTTTTAAAGCGGCTTTTTGTGGTATTCAGAACCTGTGACGAATCCGTAGGCTTGAGCAAGCCTTAGAAGGGAATTTTATTTTACCTGCTTTTCTCCCTTAAGCTCTTTTTTTTCCTAGTATAACTGGGGTACTTTGTTTAAAAACAAACGGCAGAGGTAATCCTCTGCCGTAATTGTTAGGTGTAATTATTTTTTATTAAGTTCTTCTTTGATAACCTTCTCGATGCTTGGAGCGTTGAAACCGAAGATTTCAAGGAGCTCTTTCGCAGGACCTGAGTAACCGAAGCAATCGTTAACACCGATTCTTCTTACAGGTACAGGACACTCAGAAGATGTAACCTCGCACACAGCATCAGCGAGACCGCCGATAACATTGTGCTCTTCGATAGTGATGATTCTGCCAGTTTCCTTAGCAGCTTTGATGATGATATCACGGTCGATAGGCTTGATAGTGTGAATGTTGATAAGACGGACGTTGATACCCTCTTTCTCAAGATTCTCAGCAGCCTTTCTGGCTTCATTAACCGGAAGACCGGTAGCGATAACAGTGATATCGTCGCCTTCGTGCAGTGTGATACCTTTACCAAGCTCAAATGTATAGTTATCAGGATCGTTGAAAGAATCGATAGCAAGTCTGCCTAAACGAATGTATACAGGACCCTGATGATTGATAGCAGCTTTAGTAGCTTCGATCATCTCGAAGTGATCAGCAGGATTCAAGATAGTCATACCAGGTAAAGTACGCATAATACCGATATCCTCTAAGCACTGGTGAGTAGCACCGTCTTCGCCTGTGGAAATACCTGCGTGAGAACCTGCGATTTTAACGTTGAGCTCAGGATATGCAACTGAGTTTCTGATCTGTTCGAAAGCTCTGCCTGTCGCAAACATAGCGAATGATGCCGCAACCGGAACCTTACCGCATGATGCAAGACCCGCAGCTACGCCGATCATATTGCCCTCAGCGATACCGCAGTTACGGAATCTCTCAGGAAAGCTTTTCTGGAAGATAGAAGTTTTAGTAGCAGCCGCAAGGTCAGCGTCGAGTACTACGATATCTTCGTTTGTCTTAGCGAGCTCACACAAAGCCTCGCCAAAACTCTCTCTGGTAGCTTTAGTAACAATCTGTGCCATAGCTTAACCCTCCAATTCCTTAATCTGAGCGTCGAGCTCTTTTATAGCAATTTCAAATTCCTCTGCGTTAGTAGCCTTACCGTGCCAACCTACTTCGTTCTCCATGAAAGAAACGCCCTTGCCCTTAACGGTTTTAGCGATAATAGCAGTAGGAACACCCTTAGTGTTTTTAGCGTTATCGAGTGCCTTTTCAATATCGTCGAAGTTATGACCGTCGATGTTAATTACGTTGAAACCGAAGCTCTCAAATTTAGTATCGATAGGTTCAACACCGCCTACCTGTGCAGTAGTACCATCAATCTGGAGTCCGTTATAGTCAACGATAACAACGAGGTTATCAAGGCCCTTATGAGTAGCAAACATAGCAGCTTCCCATACCTGACCTTCTTCGCACTCACCATCACCGAGTACTGTGTATACTCTGTAATCTTTATTATCAATCTTAGCAGCAAGCGCCATACCACATGCAGCAGAAATACCCTGACCGAGTGAGCCGGTGCTCATATCAATACCAGGTGTACCCTTCATATCAGGATGACCCTGAAGCATAGCACCTACGTGTCTTAACTTTTCAAGTTCACTCATAGGGAAAAATCCTTTGAGTGCGAGCACTGCGTAAAGACTAGGACAGCAGTGACCCTTAGATAATACGAAACGATCTCTATCAGCCCATGAAGGATTCTGAGGATCCACGTTCATCTCCTTGAAGTAGAGATAAGTGAAAATATCCGCAGCAGATAAAGAACCGCCCGGATGACCGGATTTAGCGTTGAAAGTGCCGATTATCGCACCTTTTCTCGCTTTAGTAGCAAGAAGCTTCAGCTGATTTGTGTCAGTAGAATTCATCGTTTGACCTCCTCAAAGATAACGTATACATAGTTCACTAACATTTTAACATACAAAATGTGACGTATTTTTCATTGTAAGAAAATCCGATAAAAAATAAAGTTTAAATAATATTGAAATAATGCTCAAAAAATTTTATAATTATACAAATCGCGAAAGGAAAAAGAAAAATGCTACTTACGATAGATGTCGGTAACACTAACATAAAACTGGGTATTTACGATAACGATGAGCTCCACAGAATCATCAAAATATCTACTGATAGTCACAAAACCGCTGACGAAATAGCAGTAGAGCTTTTCACTCTACTCAAGGTATATTCAGTCGATGCTTTTTCTATCGATGGATGTATCATCTGCTCGGTTGTTCCACGCATCACTAAACGACTCAAAGCTGCGGTAAAAAATGTGACGGGAATCGACGCGTTAGTCGTTGGTCCGGGAATTAAAACCGGCGTTAATATCCTTATCGACGACCCTGCTACTTTAGGTGCTGACTTAGTAGTTGCGTGTGCCGCTGCACAGAACATGTTTTCTCTTCCGTGCGTTGTTATTTCTATGGGCACAGCTACCGCTATGTTCGTCATAGATAAAGAAAAGCGAATGCTCGGCGGCTCGATTGCGCCGGGAGTTTCCATTTCGCTCGATGCGCTCACCTCTCACGGTGCGCTTTTACCGGCTATCTCACTCACCGCACCTAAAAACATCATCGGTAAAAACACCGACGAATCAATCCGCTCGGGTGTGGTTTTAGGTACAGCGTGCATGATAGACGGAATGATTTCCAAAATCGAAAACGAGATAAACGAGAAGTGCACTGTCGTTGCTACGGGAGGTATCGCTCCTATGATTGTTGACAGCTGTTCTCACGATATCATACTCAAAGACGACCTGATTTTAGAAGGTCTACGCATTATTTATCAGAAAAACTCATAAATATATAGGGTCTACCCTTGTATATAGCACACAATTTAATACTACCTACGTTTAGTTTTTAATTTGTCAATATTTGCGCTTCATCTTTTTTAAAGAGAGGCAGCAGGAGGTAATAAAATGTATAAAACAAACGAAAAAACCATCAGGTTAGTAAGTTTAGGTATTCTCAGCGCTATCATCGTAGTGCTTCAGGTTATCGCTACTTACTTTCCAACCAAACCATTCGCCATCACACTGACGCTGATTCCGATTATCATCGGTTCCGCTTTATTCGACGAAAAGGCAGGAGCTTTCTTAGGCGCAGTATTCAGCGTTGTAGTAATCATCATGTGCGCTATCGGTGCTGATGCAGGCGGTTTTATGGTCTGGAGCGCAAGCCCTGTTCTTTGTACACTCGTATGTATGCTCAAAGGTACATGCGCAGGATACGCAAGCGGACTTGTGTACAAATTTGTAAGCAAGAAAAACCACGTTCTTTCTATCGTACTGGCAGGACTTACTGCACCTGTTGTAAACACAGGTATTTTTATCTTAGGTCTCACACTTTTCTTCAGACCTATTTTATCTCAGTGGTCAGGCGGTAGCGACGTGCTGTACTATGTTCTTTTTGGCTTGCTCGGTGTCAACTTCTTAGTAGAAGTCGGTGTTAATATGGTGTTATGCCCTGTTATCATCAAGATTATTGACGCTGTTAAGAAAAGCAGATAATTTCACTTTTTTCGGAGGATAATATGAACGTAATTTCACCTGATATGTTATCAAAAACACCGTTTGAGCTCATCGGTAAAGACTGGATGCTTCTCACAGCCGGTAATGAAGATAAATACAACACCATGACCGCTTCATGGGGAGGACTCGGAGTGCTGTGGAACAAAAACGTCGTTTTTGCTTTTGTTCGACCTCAGCGTTTCACCTATGATTTTATGAAAGAAAACGAATACTTTTCATGTTCTTTCTTCAAGGAAGATCATAGAGCAGCTCTCTCATACTGCGGTAAATACAGCGGACGTGATGTTGATAAAGCTAAAGAGTGTAATCTGAGTGCTAATTTCAGCGAAGACGCTCCTTTCTTTGATGAAGCTGACACCGTTATCATCTGCAAGAAACTCTATGTTCAGCAGATGAGCGAAGAATTCATCATTGAAAATTCTATCAAAGCTAACTACTCAGGCGATGACTACCACTATGTTTTTGTCGGTGAAATCGTCAAAGTCCTCAAAAAGTAATAAGCATAAACTAAGGCACAGCGTGTTTGATACACTCTGTGCCCTTTTTATTTCATCTTTTATTTTACTACAACCGCCTGACTGCCCATCTGCTCATAACGTGTTTGTGACAACTTCTTTTCGAATGTCGATACACCACCTGACATCGGGTCAGCAAAGTAGTAGTAATTCTCGTCATACCCTATCAGAAGCATACAGTGCTGTTTTTCATACCACGACTCTGTATCGCCGAGTTTAGCCGTTGAGCTTTCACCGACATAGTTTATAGTCCAGCTATACACATAGCCTTTATCCTCCATAAACGTCGTAGCCCACACCATGACGGGAATGTTATTGAAGATATACTCCTTGCATAGCTTATCAAGGCTTACGTCTTTTAATGCATACGCCTTATTTTTCATATCGGTAGTGCTAAGATATTTATTCATAAATAAAGCCATAGCAGGAGCATTCACTCCGCATCCTTCGAACGCATCGCCTGCGTATGCCGCATCCATATCCGGACCTGTTCCATAGTAAAGCGGCTTTGTCACCAGATACGACTCTACGAACTCATGCTCATCTATATCGTACCCTAAGTACTGCAAAAGCATAACGCATGAATACGTTTCACACGCTGACGTGTACACACTCTGGGCTTTATATTCAACACCGTCTATCATATGCTTTGACGGTGTTGTCGGTTTAGTTTCTTCAGTTTGCGCTACCGTTTGAGTTTGCGTTTGCGTTTGAGTTTCCTGTACTTTAGTAGGCATAGTTTCTTTTGTATCAGGTTGAGCGTTTTTATAGTAAAGACCTAAAAAAACACCGCACACTAATAAAATCACTAGACTCATTGAAAAGCAAAGTATTCTTTTATATTCAGTCATATTTTTCTCCCAAGATAGTCTGACGTAATATCATATTCGCTATGTAATAAAGTAGTCCTGATACACAAAAAGGTCTGTCTCTTTTTTAAGACGGACCTTTTATTTATATTATTTCACAACGATAGCCTGCATATCAAGTTTTGCGTATTTATCACGTGAGGTTTCCTTTTCAAAAACGGAAACTTCTCCCGCAACAGAATCAGCAAAATAATAGTTTTCCTTATCGAAACCTATAAGCACCATACAGTGCTCGTTCTGGAGCCACTGCTCAATGTCGCCTATCTGAGCATCGGAAACTTCCTCGTCAACAAAGTTAACGGACCAGTATTTTTTGACATACGGCTCCTGCATATTAGTAGTAGCCCATACCATAACCGGAACGTCTTTTACGATATAGTCTTTGCACAACGTGTCAAGCTCTACACCACTCAATGCCGTAGCAGTCATTTTAGAGCCTTTGTCTTTGAGCATATTATTCATACATTTAGCCATAGCGGGAGCGTTGATACCATATCCCCACTCTATCTCACCCGCATAAGCCGAGTCCATATCGGGACCGTAAAACTCTTCGCCGTATCCGTAGACAGGTTTTTCGAGCAGATAGCTGTCAGCAAACTCAAACTCGTCCATATCGATATGAAGCGACTGCAAAAGCATAGTACACGCATAGGTTTCGCACCCTGCTTTTAAGTCCTCCTGCTTAATAACGGGAACGCCCTCTATCATATACTCTTCGTATACTTTTTCAGTAGGAGTAATAACGGTAGAGTCAGTTTCTTCCTGCTTCGCTGTATTTACGCTATTAACAGAATAAATAACCATCAGAACTACTAAAACAAGTGACAAACAACATAGCCTGAGCATCAATCTGTCATTTACAATCCGTTTAATAATTTTTATCACTTTTCTCATAATACGCAGATTATAGCATAGCAAATTCACACTTTCAAGTATTCGATATTTTCTTAACATATCTATGTCCTTTTTTATCTTTTCGTATAAAAATCTTGATGCGTATATAGAATTGTTATACTATATTACTATTGAAATGATTTTTATAGTTTGTTAAAATATTAACAGGTAATACAATGGGTGATTTCTCAGCGTTTACCTTACTACTCAGACTTTCATTATCTATGGAGGATATTATGGAAAATAAAACATACGACATCATTGATAGCGTCGAAAAGCTCGAAAGCGCTATCAAGAAAATCAGAAAGCAACAGCAGATTTTCGCTACCTACACTCAAGAGCAGGTAGATAAGATTTTCCTCGCTGCCGCTTCTGCCGCTAACAAAGCTAGAATTCCACTTGCTAAAATGGCAGTAGAAGAAACAGGTATGGGCGTAGTGGAAGATAAGGTTATCAAGAATAACTACGCTAGTGAATACATCTACAACGCATACAAAGACACTAAAACATGCGGTGTTATTGAAGAAGACAAGGCGTTCGGTACTACTAAGATAGCTGAACCTATCGGTATGGTTGCTGCGGTTATTCCTACAACTAACCCAACATCAACCGCTATCTTCAAATGCCTTTTAGCTCTTAAAACAAGAAACGCTATTATCATCTCCCCTCACCCACGTGCTAAAAACTCAACCATCGCTGCTGCTAAGCTCGTTTTAGAAGCTGCTGTAAAAGCAGGTGCTCCAAAGGGTATTATCGACTGGATTGACGTACCATCTTTAGATATGACTAACACAGTTATGAAAGAGGCTGACATAATTTTAGCTACCGGTGGTCCTGGTATGGTAAAAGCTGCTTATTCTAGCGGTAAACCAGCTTTAGGTGTTGGTGCAGGTAACACACCTGCTATCATCGACAGCTCAGCAGATATTTTACTTGCTGTTAACTCTATCATTCATTCAAAGACATTTGATAACGGTATGATTTGTGCTAGTGAACAGTCAGTTATCATTATGGAAGATATTTATGAGGCTGTTAAAAACGAATTTGCAACACGTGGTTGCTACTTCCTTAAAGGTGACGAACTCGATAAGGTAAGAAAGACTATCATCATCAACGGTGCATTAAATGCTAAAATCGTTGGTCAGCCAGCTTACAAAATCGCACAGCTTTCAGGTGTAGAAGTACCTGAGGGTACAAAAATCCTCATCGGTGAAGTAGAGTCAGTTGAAATTTCCGAAGAATTTGCTCACGAAAAGCTCTCTCCTGTACTTGCTATGTACAAGGCTGTAAGCTTTGAAGACGCACTCAAAAAGGCTGAACAGCTCGTTGCTGACGGCGGTTACGGTCACACTTCTTCAATCTATCTTAACGAAGTAACAGAGCGTGAAAAGCTCAATGAGTTTGCTAGTCGAATGAAGACTTGCCGTATACTTTTAAATACTCCATCATCACACGGTGGTATCGGTGACCTTTATAACTTCAAACTTGCTCCATCACTAACTTTAGGTTGCGGTTCATGGGGCGGTAACTCAGTAAGTGATAACGTAGGTGTCAAACACTTACTTAACATTAAAACAGTAGCAGAAAGAAGGGAAAATATGCTGTGGTTCAGAGCACCTGAGAAAATCTACATCAAGAAAGGTTGCTTACCTGTTGCTCTTGATGAGCTCAAAAACGTTATGGGCAAAAAGCGTGCTTTCATCGTAACAGATACTTTCCTTTACGAAAACGGCTACACTAAAGCTATCACAGATAAGTTAGACGAGATGGGTATCGCTCACGCTACATTCTTCGACGTTCAGCCTGACCCAACTTTAAAGAACGCTAAAGACGGTGCAGCTCAGATGCAGGCTTTTAAACCTGACACCATCATCGCACTCGGTGGCGGTTCTGCTATGGACGCTGCGAAAATTATGTGGGTACTCTACGAACATCCTGACGCTGACTTTATGGATATGGCTATGCGTTTTATCGACATACGTAAGCGTGTATACACATTCCCTAAAATGGGCGAAAAAGCTTACTTCATCGCTGTTCCTACTTCAGCTGGTACAGGCTCAGAAGTTACACCATTCGCTGTTATCACAGACGAGAGTACAGGCGTTAAATATCCTTTAGCTGACTACGAGTTACTTCCAAATATGGCTATCATCGACACAGATTTCCATATGTCAGCTCCAAAAGGTCTTACAGCAGCATCAGGTATCGACGCTGTTACTCACGCAGTAGAAGCATATGCCGCAATGCTTGCTACCGACTATACAGACAGTCTTGCAATAGGGGCATTAAAGAGCATCTTCAAATATCTCCCACGTGCTTACGAAAACGGTCAGACAGATGTAGAAGCAAGAGAAAAGATGGCTAACGCCGCTACAATCGCAGGTATGGCATTTGCTAACGCATTCTTAGGCATCTGTCACTCAATGGCTCATAAACTCGGTGCTTTCCACCACCTTCCACACGGTGTTGCTAACGCACTGATGATTGAAGAAGTACTCCGCTTTAACGCTAGTGAAGCTCCAGCAAAGATGGGTACATTCTCACAGTATGACCACCCACACACTTTAGCTCGTTACGCTGAAATTGCTGACGCTTTAGGTTTAGGCGGTAATACTGACGAAGAAAAGCTCGAAGCTCTTATCAAGGCTATCAACGACTTAAAAACACAGGTCGGTATCAAAGAAACTATCAAAGACTACGGCATTGAAGAGAAAGATTTCCTTAATCGCCTTGACGATATGGTTGAGCAGGCATTTGATGACCAGTGCACAGGTGCTAACCCTAGATACCCATTAATGAGCGAAATCAAACAGATGTACTTAAACGCATACTACGGCAAACACTTTGCTGAAAAAGATATGCCAACTAAAGCTTAAGAGGAGGACACAGATATGAAACTTGACAACATTATCGCTACCAGAAAAGACAAAGTAATCTATCGTGACGGTGATAGATGTATCAAAGTTTTTGATGCTAACTACTCAAAAGCTGATATCCTAAACGAAGCACTCAACCAGGCAAGAATCGAACAAACAGGTCTTAATATCGCTAAAATTCAGGAAGTTACTATGATAGGCGATAAATGGGCTATCGTTACTGATTTTATCGAAGGTAAAACTTTAGCTCAGCTCATGGAAGAAAACCCTGAAAAAACTGACGAGTACCTTGAGTTACTCGTTGACCTTCAGCTCACTGTTCATTCTAAAACATGTCCTATGCTCAATAAATTAAAGGATAAAATGAACCGCAAAATCTCTGCATCGACCTTAGATGCTACCACCCGCTACGAGCTTCACACAAGACTTGAGGGTATGCCTAAGCATAAGAAGGTTTGTCACGGTGACTTCAACCCATCTAACATTATTATTACTGAAGATGGCACACCGTTCATCTTAGACTGGGCACACGCTACTCAGGGCAACGCTTCTGCTGACGTTGCGAGAACATACCTTCTCTTCTGTTTAAAGGGTGAAGAAAAACTCGCTAACGATTACTTAAACCTCTTCTGCAAGAAGTCAAACACTGCTAAGCAGTACGTCCAGAAATGGATGCCTATCGTTGCTGCATCACAGTCAGTAAAAGGAAACGAAAAAGAACGTGAGTTCTTGCTCTCATGGTGCGACGTAGTAGACTACGAATAATATATAAAACTAAAGGCTCCTGATTTTTTCAGGAGCCTTTTTTCTATGCTTATTATGCTTTATTTTCAGTGCGATTGATAGCGGTTTCTAAGTCCACTTTCTCAAAATCTATGCACATATCTTTTTCGTATGTAAGCGAACCAAAAACCTTACACACGATACTAATTTTCATTTTCAACGCGATATTGATAAATGGGTTGAATACTTTAGTGAGCCTTATTTTTTTACCGTTAACTTTCGCTATCAAACTCACCATATATTTAGTGCTGACGTAGTCTTTATCCTGAGGGCAGAACACTCCACCGAGTCGCTCATCGATAGTTTTTCTGATGAAAGCACATAGATTTTCAATATATATCATACTGCGCTTTGATTCATAATCGGGAAAAAACGGAAACTTACTCGCAAATTTCGAGAGCTCGACATAATTGCCTTTGCACCCTTTTCCGTACACTATCGGAGGTCTTACAATCGTAACAGTAAAATCGTCATCAATAAGTGTGCTGATTTTATTCTCAGCTTTTAGTTTACTTTCGCCGTATATGTTAAATGGTTTTGTCTTGGTGTCTTTAGTAATCACGCCGTTTAGCACACCGTACACACTCATCGTGCTAAGAAAAACAAACTGCTTTACTTTAGCTTCTTTTGCCTTTTTAGCTATATCATACGCTAAGTCGCAGTTGACTTCATAATACTCTTCATCGCTGAATTTGCGTTTTTGCTTATGTACAATAGCGGCAACATGAACAACAGCATCGTAGACGGAAAAATCAGTGTTTTTCCAATCGCTCGACACTGTATCAACTATATCTACATCGTACCCATCACAAAAACGTGAAATGCTGTCACCGATATAACTATCTTTACCTGTTATGAGAACTTTCTTTCTCATATTACCTCCAAAAACCTGTTAGAAAAAACTCAACTAATTCTATAACAATAATGTTGATTAGTCAACTTTATTTTCCGTTTTCTTACTCTTTTTTCTGCTCTTGCAGTACTGTACTATACCCGTAGCAAATATCGCCACACCGCCTAAAGCAACGGCATATATCAGTATATTTCCTGCGATTTTTTTACTGCTATATTCAGGAAATATATACTTTAAGATACCCGATATCCCACCGCTGTTTTCAACAGATGATTTATCTTCACTTCTGACGATTTGCACTTGCGCTTTAGAGCTTTTGCTGTCAGAATTTGAGGAGCTTTTTCTGCTTATGTCAACATTACCATCATCAACGTTTACTGTAATACCTTTTGCTACAACTTTAATATCATCAAGTTCACTGTCGATGAGCTCTTGACACGAAACGCTGATATCGGAAGAGCCGTCTTTTATCGCTTTGAATTTAAGTGTAGCGATACATTCGTCTTTTTCTTCTTCCGTTATGCTTTGCGACGCCATTATCACCTTCAAGTTTTCCTCGTCTTCATATCCTTCGACTAAAAACTTATTGCTATCTACCTCTCTGTACTCCAGCATAGTATCGTCATAGCTTACTTCAAGCGTAGTGCCCTCGAGCAAATCCGCCCTATCAGAGTATACATACACATCAAAAAGTCCGCCACTCTCTACGTTTTTTACCTGCAAAGTGATTTCCATAGTCTCAAGTGCTGACACTTCATAGCACAAAATACTGAGCATACAAATAAGCAAAATACACAACTTTTTCATATGACCATACCACCATTAACAGAAAGTACCTGTCCAGTGATGAACTGTGCCTTATCCGACACTAAAAAAGCCACCGCATCAGCGACATTTTTCGCAGTTCCGAGCACATCAAGCGGAATGTCTTCTCTGATGAGTTTTATATCCTCATCAGAAAAAGAGCTCATCATATCCGTCATAATAACACCGGGAGAAACGCAGTTAACTCTTATACTACTCGGTGCTACCTCTTTAGCGAGTGCTTTAGTCAGTCCGATAACTCCCGCTTTCGACGCAGAGTAAGCAACTTCCATCGATGCACCGACCTCGCCCCACATAGATGCGATATTAACGACGTTACCGCTATGATTTCTTAGCATAGAAGGTAAAACAGCATGCGTCACATTATAAACCGATGTAAGATTAGTCGAGATAATCTCGTTCCAGTCATCTACGGTAGTATCAGTAAAAAGCTTTACACTTGAAACCCCTGCGTTATTGACTAAAACATCGATGCAATTAAATTTTTCGAGCGCTTTGCTGACCATTTCGTCAACCGCCGTTTTATCACTGACGTCAGCTTTAACACACATCACATCAACACCGTAGTTTTCAGTAATAATGTTAGCGAGATTTTCCGCTTTTTCTTCGCTTTTATTGTAATTCAACACGATATTATATCCCATTTTCGAAAGAGCTATTGCGCACGCAGTACCTATACCGCGGGAAGCTCCCGTAACTAAAGCTGTTTTCATACTCCACCTCAGAACTTATTTAGTATATCATACACCAAACCAAGGCTTAAAATCAATAATTATCACATACTTTTCAGTAAAGAAAAGCACCCGCTAAAAGCGAGTGCTCCGTTATATATTCAAATTATACTAGCTGAGCGAGTATCAGCTGGATCTCAGTAGCGTCCATTACTGATACCTGACCGTCACCGTCTACATCTGCAGCCTCAAGAGCTTTTTCGCTAAGCTGTGCTAAACCTGCTTTGAACATCTGAATAGTAGTTGCGTCCATTACTGATACCTGACCGTCACCGTCTACATCGCCTAATTCTCTTTCTTTGCAGTCTACTATCGTTGACCCTGCGAAAGTTGCGACTTTGAATATATCGTCCCCGATTTTTTCGATACGATACGAAGTAATACCGTTTTCTGTGAGACCATACGCTAATATAAGTTCGTCGGTTTTATCTCGATAAAATACAGTATCATATGTGAGGCTATCTTTAGTACCGTCAGCATACTCAACCTCTATCTTCATACCGTCACCATCACTAGTAAACTCGGTAACTTCCACATTCACAGTATCTTTTTCGTCATAATAGTTGATGCCTTCATAATCAATATAATATCCTTTATATGACAATCTATGGGTTATAGCGGTAAATCCGTAGCCATTTTCAGTAATTTCCAGTTTCTCATCACCCATATCAAGGCAAATAATAAAAGGCTGAACATACACACCCATATCGGTATACTTATAGCTGAGTGTGTCGCTGTTGGCAGTAACCACCTTTGTTGTATCATCAAAGTATGTTACCTTTACCTGCATACCTGTGAAATCAGGGAAATAGTTAAGTGCGTAGTCGGTTTCATCAGGATCTTTAACAACTTCGATGCTCTTGATATACGCTTCTGCTACTTTTACAGGAATCTCAATTTCTGCACCCATAAAGTATAAAGTGGTCACTGTTTCTCCCGCACCTTCAACAATGCATTCCTTAACATAGTACTCGTATCCATCGATAGTTCTGTTTTCTACATCTATATCATCTTCGTCATATGTTTTAGTGCTTCCGTCTTTAAATGTAGCAGTAAACGAAAGTCCCGAAATGTCATTTGGTATCAAGAAATATTCATCTGTGCTTGTAACGTGACCATAATTATTATCGCCGAAAGAATAATCTCTGCTAGGTGAAGTATGAAGCTCTACGCTTTCAATCGGTGTATCAAGAATAGTCACCGGAAACTGAGTTTTTACTTCAAGGTAAGAGATCTCTACATAGTTTGTGCCAACGTCCCACGCCTGAGTTGTCTGATAAGAACGGTCTTTAAAATAATATCCGTCAACTTTATCATAAAAACTTACTATCTTCGAAGAGCCGTCTTTGTAGTTAATCTGAATAAGAGTATCAGAAGGTATCTCATAGTTATAGTAATACTCATATTTGCTGTTCATGATATAGCCGTGAGAGCGCTTATAATACTCTAAGTCAGATGCACTGTACACGCTGATACTTGCTACCGGATTCTCTACTACTTCATAATAAACAAATTCAGTAAAATCATTACAACTAACTTTTATGTAATAATTACCCATATCATCTTTTCCTCGGTAAGTGTTAACATAAAATCCGTTAACCACATGATCGCTATCGCTATCCCATACTGCCTGTGTACCATCAGACAAAGTGAGTGTCACTTCAAGTCCGTCGATTGCCATAGTGCTGTACTCCTGACCCTCGATACATTTCATATTATACGGATTTTGAGTAACCTCAAGTGCTACGACCTCAACTTCGTCACCATCACCACTTGCAGCGGCTACACTTGCCATAGGCATCACAGAAATAAGCAGCATAACAGCAAGCACGATGCATAGAAACTTCTTGAATTTTTTCATAATTATTCCTCCCTTTGTGTATTAACACATTACTTTAGTTTTAGTATACTACACTTAAAATCGGATTTCAATAAATATAAACACTCCAATATATCAGAAAAATACAAAAGCTACCATCTGCTAAGATGATAGCTTTTAGTTTTCATATCTACATTTTTAAATCAAACCCGCGAGCGTCATCTGAATATCTGTCGCATCAAGTATGGTCACCTCATTATCTAAGTCAAAATCCGCTACACTCAATTGTGCATCACTAAAGCTTATAATTTCTGCCAGATGCATCTGAATAAAAGTCGCGTCCATTATAGTAACCCTGCCATCAAAATCAACATCTCCCAAAATCCCCGTCGGGTCTGGTTTTTTGATTTCATTGATATAAAACTCATTATACGCAAAGCCTGCTATCACATAAACATAGTACTTTGAATTCTCATCTTTTGCACAGCCAACATCAACCGTCACTCCGTCTATTTCTTCGTTTTCATCATAGCTCCAGTACGCAACACTCGAGTCAGTATACTTAAGTTTAAGTCTGAGTCCACTGTAATCGATAGTCTCCTTTACTTCTCCCTCGTAGTAGTCCATACGAGTAGGCAGACTCAGTATTTCAATTTCCGACACTACCTTTGTAGGCTTTATGCATATATCAAAGCTTAAGTCTTTGGAATCTTCATATCCGGTAGCCTCTAAATAGTACTTTTTGCCTTTTTCGAGATAACACGAAAGCGAGAAGTTTTTCCCTACACCGCTGTCGTTATCCTCATCGATTACGTTCCATTTATTATCATATAAAAACGCATAAGTATCCTCATCAGAGCTTGAATAAAAAGCGTAGTATCCGTCGCTTTTTGGGACGAATTTTCTGTACACGCTATTTGTCGATTTACTAAGCGCTACTTCACAGCTTTCGTTTTCTTTAAGCTCTGTTATTCTATCATCAATCTTTTCTACTTTAGCGAAAATAGCATCGTTAGTTTCATCATATGCGTAGATAAAGAAGGTGTAGCTGAGTTTCCAATCCATAAAAACAGTAGTACTGAAATTTTTATCAATACCGCTGTCATCGTCAAAACTCACCATATTTCCCTCATCATCAAAGCAGTACACGTAAGGGTCTCTTTCAGAGAAAGATGAGAATTTATAGTACCCTGTTTCTTTAGGCAAAAACGTCAGCGTCATATAGTCATCGGTGTGGTTTACATCGATTAAGTACATAACACCTTCATCTATGTAGTTATCATAGGCACTTGCTTTTTCTACCGGCACAGCAAACACCGTAAAAACCGCTATCAATAAAAGTGACGTTATCTTTTTCAGCATTTTCATAATTACCTCTTTTTCTAAGTAAACTATCAGAACATGGATATATGTGCCAAAAACCTCTGAACTGCGGTCGCATCGATTACTGTGACCACGCCATCAAAATTGACGTCCGAAACATTAGTTTCATCTTCACTTAGCCACGCAGATGAAACCAGATACATCTGGATTTTCGTTGCATCCATCACCGTCAGCTCATTATCAGAATCAGCATCGCCTAAGCACAGCACATGAACATCGTACGACACCTTATGACCGCAAAAGCCCATCGCTGTCTTATACTTTCCTGCACCATTTATGCGAAAACTTTCAACGTAATACGGGATATCATCGATAGTACTATCCCAATTATAAACATCTTTATCTGTATATGTTTTCTGTGCCCCGTCTTTATAGTGAGCTGTGAGCACTAAGCCCGTCAGGTCATACGGCACCACCGTATCATATAACTGCTCTTCCCACATAGGAACATGTATGTACTTTCTTTTAGGTTCACTGTCCACACTTAAATACTTGATACCGTTGTCCACAACTTCTGCGTTAAAAACGCATTCTTTTCCATAGTACATGATAGTAATCGGATTTTCTCCTAATTTCCATTCGCTCTTTCTCTGGTCAGAAGAACTTGTAAAGTACATATCATCGAATTTCTCGATAAATTTTGCGTACGCAGACGTGCCGTCACTATACTTTATCTCTATCACCAAATCACTAGGCAAGCTGTAATAATAGTAAAAAGCCATCTTATTCAAATCAGAGTTAAAATACCATTGACCTTTCATATACTGCTCAAGTGTAAGTTTTGAACCGCTATGCACGCTGATGCTCTCAATCGGATTTTCAATAACATCGACATAAAACTCATCGTATGCGTAATCTGCCATAACGTAAAAATAGTACTTACCATCATCGTCTTTCTTCGGTTTTATCTCAACCGTCGCACCGATTATCTCCTCGTTTTCATCATAATCCCATCTGAGTGTTGAACCGTCGCTGTAAATAAAATCTATCACAAGACCGCTTAAATTCACGGTTTCTTCGACATATCCCTCGTAGTACGTCATTTTATCAGGATACGACACAAAACTGATATCCGTAATAACCTCAGCTTTTTTCAGGAAAACATCAAAGCTTCTTTTAATCCCTAAATGCGAATCCATCACCATAAAGTAATATGTATTTGATGCTAAAAGATAACACGACAGGTAGCAGTTCTCGTTTTCACCGCTGTCATCATCTTTTCCTATGCACTTAAACTGACTGTCAAGGAGTATAGCGTACGTATCAGCAAAGCTATCCGAGTAAAAAGCGTAGTATCCGTCCTCCTTTGGAGTAAAGGAGAATAAAGCAGTGCACTTTTTATTATCAACATTTACAAGCGTAGCCGTATCATCATCAAAAATTTCCTCTGATGTCCCATCAAGCCGGGTTATCTCAATGTGAAACATCATGCTACTTGTATCATATCTCGCACCGACTTCAAAATAGTATTTCCTACCCTTTTCCATATACGCATTGTACGAGAAATTCTTCCTCATACCGCTATCATCATCAAACCCTATCTCATTATGATTTTCGTCGTAGCAATAAACAAAAGGGTCTTCATACGATAAATCTGATGAAAAAAGTGAGTAATACCCGCTTTCATCGGGTGAAAACATATAGTAACGTGTTTCGTCTCTTTCATCAAAAGTAATATTGTAACTCTTGTCAAGAAACAAATACTCATATAAAGTATCGCTTTTTTGAGCATACACACATTCACACGTCGACATAATCATAAAGACAATCAGCAAAACACAAGTAAGTTTTTTCATGACACCCTCCTTTATTTATCATACATCATAGCCCCTCATAAGTAAAACGTTTCAAAGCTGTTTTTGGTTTCAAAGTTTTACACAAAAAACACCCGCAGTTTTTTCTGCGGGTGATTCGTGATTATTAAGTTTTAGCTAACCTGTGCGAGATCCAGCTGAATCTGGGTTGCATCCATGATTGATACATCACCGTCTTTATCCACGTCAGCAAGCTCGAGTCTGATATTACTGAGATTTTTAATTCTTGCTTTGTGAAGAGCTATCGCAGTAGCATCTAAAATAGTAACTGAAGAATCCATATCAACGTCACCGAGTTCGTAACTTACTTTTTCAAACTCAAATTCTTCGCCTAATATATCGACCATATAAACTTCAGTGCCATCGCTTTTCTTAACAGGTGTTACGGTGTGGCACAAAACCCCGTTTTCCGTCTCAGTAATTACATAGTAGCTACCATCGAATTTATCAGAATCCAAAGCCTCTAAAGTGAGTGTCTGTTTCTGACCATCAGCATAGGTTAAATCTACTACCATATTATCTGCGTCTACTGTGAAATTAGTGATATCAATATTCTCTATATCTCTGGTAGGCTCAACATAGTATCCGTCAAAATATGCCCAAACGTCGTAGCATTCAAAGATACAGAATACCTGATTACTTCCGTCGCTTCCTGCGTATACATCGATTTTAAGATCACCGACAGTTACTACTGCTTTGAATGACGGATTTGAAACGTATTTAGTATTGCTTTTATCAAGCTTAACTACTTTTTCAGTATCGTCAGCATAGGTAATTTTAAGCTCTATACCATAAAGCAGAGGAGCGTAGCTATCTTCAAAGAAGCAGTTATCAGCACCCCATACAACTTCCATGCTCTTTATTGGCGCTTCTACTACATTTACATAGTATTCAATGTCAAAGCCCTTGTACGAAAGTGTCGCTTTTACCTTCATTGGCTTTACTGCGTAGCTTTCTTTAATTTCATACGGCTCGCCTTTGATGGTCTGAGTTTCCATATCGATATCTTCTTGAGTAAAAGTTTCAGTAGTGCCGTCTGTGTATGTCAGCGTAAATGAAAGACCGCTTAAATCACCGGGAGTAAATTCGTATCTTCCGACACTGTTAGTGTATCCCCACTGAGCATCACTCATAGTATATTCTCTATTTGGTGCTGTGTGAACTACCGCTTCTTTTACACAAGATGTAATAATCTCAACCGCAACTTCAGTTGATACACCGCGGTATGAAAGAGTGAAATAGTTAGTGCCGACTTTCCACGGGTTGTTATACTGGTCCGATTTCAAGCCGATACTATAATTATCACTTATACCGGTAATAGTATCAGTGCTACCGTCTTTATAGTACACATTCAAAGATGAATCGTCAGGTAAGCTTAGTGAGTAGATATAATTACCGTTTTCATCTACATATCCGTTAGTGTTTTCATAATAAACGATAGGATTTTCAGACACAAATTCTATTCTTTCAATCGGATTTTCTATAATCGTATAGGTTAATCTGACCTGTGCTTCACCGCACGTAACATCCATATTGTAGCTTTTTGAGTCTTCGCTCAGAGAAGGATAGACATAAACATATGTACCATTTACTGCCCAATAATCATCATTATATCTCCACTTTACTATACTGCCGTCGCTAAGAGTAAAGTCGATTTCCAGTCCGCTAATATCAGCTGTTCTACGCTCGTCACCCTGTATGCATGTCATATTAACAGGATTTTTGGTAACTACACCTGACACAACGCCTACTGTTTCTTTTACGTAAATGTAAAAACTTTCAGCGCTATCATAAATATATGCTTTTACGTGAATGTAGTATGTAGTAGCGGCTTTGAGGTTGTATTTAATAGAGAAGTTCATATCATAATCGCCGTTTATTTCACTGTCTTCGCCTTCTACAAAAACCTCACCGTTACCGTCGGAAAGATAAGCGTAAGTATCGGACTCGCCCTTTGAGTAAAACTCATACCAACCGTCATTTTCCGGAGTAAAGCTGAATACTACATCTTTACCGCTTGTTTTGACGTGCTGTTTTTTGTTGAGTGTCAACTCACCCGTTGTTTCCAATGCACCCGCACTAAAAACCGGTAAAGCAGTAATAATCATAAGAAGTGCTAATAAAACCGAAAATGTTCTCACTAATTTTTTCATAATTTTCCTCCTATATCTTTATATACTCAGCATATCACACATGTTATACAAAATCAATCAATTATAGTTTTATAAAGTAAACCGCTGATTTAACTGAGTGCTGTGCTATGGCTATATAGTACTACCTGAATATGGAGTTTTTATGAAGAAAAAAACCACCTGCTATAAAAACAGGTGGCAAAAATCATAATTATTACTTTTTGAATCCGTCTTTCAAAGATACGCTGCGGTTGAAAACGATATTTTCTTTAGTAGAGTCTTTATCAAGACAGAAATATCCGTGACGCATAAACTGGAAGTTAGCAGGAACATCATAGTTCTCGATAGACTTCTCAGCTTTACATCCGTTCTTCACTACTAATGATTCAGGATTGATAAAATCTAAGAAATCTCTGTCTCCTGCTTCAGGGTCACTAACTGTAAAGAGGTTATCGTAAAGATTAACAGTAGCCTCTTTATAGTTGTTAGCATCTACCCAGTGGATAGTACCTCTGACCTTTCTGCCGTCAGGAGTGTTACCGCCTCTGGTGAGTGGGTCATACTCAGCGTAAACAGTAGTAACGTTACCATTCTCGTCCTTTTCGCATCCTGTACATTTAACGATGTAAGCTGATTTAAGTCTTACTTCGTTACCAGGATAAAGACGCTGGTACTTCTTGATAGGTTCCTCCATAAAGTCGCTACGCTCAATATAGCACTCTTTAGAGAAAGTAATAATACGCTTACCGTCAGCTTCGTTGTTAGGGTTGTTTTCAACCTCAAACTCCTCACTCTTACCCTCTTCATAGTTAGTGATAACGAGTTTAATAGGGTCAAGCACTACCATAACACGCTTAGCGCTTTCGTTTAAATCTTCTCTTAAACAATGCTCTAAAAAGCTGTATTCAACTGTTGAGTTAACCTTAGATACACCGATGCGGTCACAGAAATTACGGATAGACTTTGGTGTATAGCCACGTCTTCTCAAACCGCATAAAGTAGGCATTCTAGGGTCGTCCCAACCTTTTACATAGCCGTTTTCAACTAAAGCTCTGAGCTTACGCTTTGACATAACGGTGTTGTTGATACCAAGACGTGCGAACTCTATCTGTCTAGGCTTTGAAGGAAGGGAAAGATTATCTATAACCCAGTCGTAAAGTGGTCTGTGGTCTTCAAATTCCAAAGAGCACAGCGAATGAGTAATACCCTCTAATGCGTCCTCAATAGGATGAGCAAAATCGTACATCGGATAGATGCACCATTTATCACCTGTGCGGTGGTGAGTGATGCGGTTGATTCTGTAAATAACAGGGTCACGCATATTGAAGTTACCTGATGCTAAATCAATTTTAGCTCTGAGTGTCATACTACCATCTTCGAACTCACCGTTTTTCATTTTCTCAAAAAGCTCTAAGCTTTCTTCAATCGGTCTGTCTCTGTACGGACTTTTCGCAGGAGTTTTGAGGTCACCTCTGTACTCTCTCATCTGATCAGCGTTGAGTTCACACACATACGCTAAACCTTTTTTAATAAGCTCTACTGCACACTCGTACATTTTATCAAAATACTCAGATGCAAAGTAGAATCTGTCGTCCCAAGTAAAACCGAGCCACTTGATATCTTCTTTGATAGCATCAACGTACTCGACGTCTTCTTTAGTAGGGTTTGTGTCGTCCATTCGAAGGTTACAAATACCGTTGAATTTCTGAGCTGTACCAAAGCTGATGCAAACCGCCTTAGCGTGACCGATGTGAAGATAGCCGTTAGGCTCCGGAGGAAAACGAGTGTGTACAGTCTTACCGTAGTACTGTCCGCCTTCTGAAATATCCTGTGTCACAAAAGTGTGGATAAAGTTAGACGAAATTTCCTCGTTATTTTCAGTAATATTCTTAATATCTTCTGCCATATATAAACCTTCTTTATTATTTTCTTATGCTAATTTAGAAAGACCTGTTTCTATACGTTTAAGGCTTTCTTCTTTACCTAAGATTTCTAAAATCTCGATAGCACCGCCCGGAGTAACCTGCTTACCTGCTACTGCGATACGTGCAGGCCACATAACAGTACCGTTTTTAACTTCTAACTCTGAAGCTAAAGAAATAAGCGCATCGTGGATAGTATCGTGATTAAACTCATCAAGTGCACTTAATTTATCGTAAACCGCCTTGAGCATAACAGGAGCGTTTTCTAAATTAGTCTTGCTCTTTTTATTAACGAATAATTCTTTATCATACTGTGGTAACTCGCCGAAAAAGTCAATCATAGCAGGAATGTCGGTGAGCTTTACTGTACGTTGCTGTAAAATAGAAGCGAGCTTAATGCGATCGATTTCTTTATCGCCGAGCGCCTGAGTAAAGTAAGGGTCAGCAACTAATGCAAATTCCTCAACGCTCATATTACGGATATATTCAGCGTTAAACCAGTCAAGCTTATCGTAGTCAAAAACAGACGGTGACTTTGAAATACCTGAAATATCAAAAACTTTGCACAGCTCATCGAGTGTGAAAATTTCTTGATTATCCTTAGGGCACCAGCCTAAAAGTGCGATATAGTTGATGATAGCCTCGCTTAAATATCCCTCTTTGAGTAAATCCTCAAAACCGGTTGAACCGTGACGTTTAGAAAGCTTTGAAACTGTGCCGTCGTCATTCTTACCGTTAATTAGTGGTAAATGGATATATGTCGGAATTTCCCACCCGAAAGCTTCGTATAAAAGATTATATTTAGGTGTTGAAGAAAGATACTCGCTACCACGCACTACGTGAGTGATACCCATAGTGTGGTCATCAATAACGTTAGCGAAATTATAGGTAGGATATCCGTCAGCCTTAATGAGAATCTGATCCTGAAGCTCAGAGTTATCAACAGTAATTTCTCCGAATACCGCATCGGTGAATTTAGTCTCGCCGTCTATCGGCATTTTCTGGCGGATAACGTAAGGAACACCCTGAGCTAAAAGGCTGTCGATTTCTTCCTTAGGTAAATCTCTGCAATGTCTGTCATAGCCTGCACCTATTGAAGAACTCTGAACCTGCTCGAGTCGCTCTTTAGTACAGAAGCATCTGTACGCTTTACCTTCTTCAATAAGCTTTTCAGCATATGGTAAATACATATCCTTACGCTCACTTTGAACATACGGACCGTACTCACCGCCGATATCAGGACCTTCGTCGTGGATAAGTCCTGCGGTTTTCATAGTGTTATAGATAACATCAACAGCGCCTTCTACGTAGCGTTCTCTGTCAGTATCCTCAATTCTAAGTACAAACGAACCGCCCATCGATTTAGCCACTAAGTACTCGTACAGCGCAGTACGAAGATTACCTACGTGCATAAAACCTGTTGGAGACGGCGCAAAACGTGTTCTGACCTTGCTCATCGTCATATTCTCCCATCA
>JAFVVB010000014.1 GCA_017502425.1 Ruminococcus sp.
CAAAAAGGCTGTGGCGAAGTAATCGCATTTTTCTCGGGACACACCCACACCGATAACTTCTGTGATACAGTAAATGTTGAAGAAAGCCTTTCTTACGGATTCACCTACATCGGAGTAAACGGAAGCTACTCTTTTGCTAACTTTATTATAGACAGAGAAAACAAAACCATAAACGCTGTAAAGCACGGCGAAAGCGTTCCTGAAAAAACACAGGGTACACTCGCGGGCACTCCTGATATCGGCAGTATAGAAAGCGGAGAATGGGCAGTATACTACGGTAAAGAGTTACCAAACGGTAAAAACCTCTTTAGCGGTGCATCAGATATCTGGGGCTCACAGTACAGCATCGCAGGTAAACTCGACACCACAACCCTCGAGTTAATAAGCCCTGCTAAAGCTTCATCTGAAAACAATAAGCTAAGCAAAGCCACCTTCCTTAAACCGCTAACAAACTATACTATCCCTGATGATTTTGTCGGTAGCTGTATGCTCTACTCAAAAAGCGGTAGTGCTATTCAGAAAGGTAATATCATAGACCACGGCGACTATAAAACCTTCCAGACCACCGACTACTCAGTCTACGTAGTATTCAACATAAATACTGATGAGTATGAAAACTACGATGAGTTCTTTATCAAGGAAACGTTTTACAGTAACTGATAAAAAACAACTCTTAATAAAGAAAGCACCTGCTGACATAAATCAGCAGGTGCTTTTGTTTTGACTTAATTTAAAGGCTCGAACACTCGGCGCTTAATCTTCGTATTTCATTACCTCTTGCTCTACATCAGCAAAAGCTGTGAGCATAGGTTTTACGTCCTTACCTTTTAACTTTCTGTCAACGTAGTTCTTAGTGATTTTTACTACCAGACCACTCAGTGATACTACACCGATAAGGTTAGGAATCATCATAAGTCCGTTGAAAGTATCGGAAATATCCCACGCAATCGAAGATGTCATCATAGCGCCTGACATAATCATAAGTACGAAAATAACCTTATATACGATAGTTGCTTTAGTGCCGAATAAATACTCAAATGCTTTAGTACCGTAGTGTGACCAGCCAAGAACAGTAGTAAAAGCAAATAGGAAGATAGCACACGCAATAAACTTTGAACCGATATTCACATTACCGAATGTAAACACAGTATCAAACGCGGACGCAACTAAAGTCGCTTCCTGACCTGCACCTTCTACAATAGTGCCTGTTGCTAAATCATACACACCCGATGTGAGAATTACGAGTGCTGTCATAGTGCACACAACCATAGTGTCTGCAAACACCTCGAATATACCCCACATACCCTGCTGTACAGGCTCTTTTACTTTAGAGTTTGAATGAACCATAACAGATGAGCCTAAACCTGCTTCGTTAGAGAAAACACCACGTTTGAAACCCTGAGTGATAACAACGCTGACAAGATAACCGAAGGTACCACCCGCAGCAGCAACCGGCTTAAACGCTGTTTTGAAGATTGACGCAAAAGCAGAGCCTACTGCATCGTAATTAACACCGATGATAACCAGTGAGCCAATTACGAATAAAATAACCATAAATGGTACAATTTTCTCAGCTACCGCACCGATTCTCTTAACACCACCGAGTACGATAAGTGCAGCCAGTACGAGAATAACAGCACCGATAACAACTGAGTAAAGTGATACGACGCTATCACCTTCACCATAGAGAACAATGCTGGATAAAGCCTCGAATTTAAACGCTGACTGAACGTTAGCAACGATTTTATTAACCTGACCCATATTACCGATACCGAAAGACGCTAAAAGTGCAAATATAGAGAAAAGTGTAGCTAAAATCTTACCAATCCATTTGCATCCCTTTTTCTTACCTAAACCGTCACGCAGATAGTACATAGCACCACCCGACCATTCACCGTAAGAATTCTTACGACGATAGTAAATACCTAAAACGTTTTCCGAGAAGTTAGTCATCATGCCAAAAAACGCAGCTACCCACATCCAGAACACGGCACCCGCACCGCCTGTTGCGATAGCAGACGCTACACCTGCTATATTACCTACACCGACAGTAGCAGCAAGCGCAGTACACATAGACTGGAACTGAGAAATAGACTTGTCTTTCTTTCCTGTGTGACCTGAAACGCTTTTTTTGAACACACTTCCGATAGTCTGTTTAAACCAGTGACCAATGTGTGACACCTGGAAGAATTTAGTGAGTATTGTCATCAGTATGCCTGTACCCACTAAAAGCACTAAACCGAATGTACCCCACACAAATGAGTTAACCGCTGAGTTAACATCGGTAAGCGCAGACATAAAGTTATCCATATATATACCCCTTTCAATTTATGACAACTATATAAAAAAGAGTATTGCTCACGCAATACTCTTTAAAAGACACTAATGCTCATTAATATAAATAAAGCAGAAAATCCGTCCTTTTGCCTGAGAGATTTAGCGTACGCCTTGCACCTTCGGCATTCTGCAAAAACAGCAGAACTTCTCCGGAAACTCCGTCCACCAACAGTCCTCAGCTTGCGCCACCTGAGAGTGTTACTCCGTCGGATAGGGAACCCCTAATTTCCTGTTGGTTTCATTCGGAATATTCAGTTATCATTATATGTATCATAATATATACCTAATACTTTAAAAAATCAAGTGCTTACAATCCTTTATTTACACATATATTATCATTTTCCGACTTGAAATATGTGCTCAACCCTCTGACCTTATGCACCTCATTTTTACTTGTTAACCCTCCCTGTTGCAAAATCTGGCAATATATGGTACAATATGTCGTGCAGAGGGGGATAGTACGATATGGACTTAAACAATCTGTTTGATCTTTTTATGAAAAGATGTAAAACCGTCAGAGGTTTTATAGAAACAAAAACCGGTCGAAAACTGTTTTTTGTGTCACTTGCGGTATTTGTACTTTTATTTTTTGCGCCACTGTTTCACGGCTCGGTGGGTGCAGCCCTGATTTCCTGTGTTGCAGCACCGTACACAGTACTTGTGTGGCGTAGATATGACTATCGTCACGCGGTAGTACCTGCGGTATTTTTCTGTATTCCGATGGTACTTTCTATGCTCATATACCACACGCTGTCTACCGCTGCGTGTTTGCTGTGTGCTATCGTAGGGGTGCTTGCAGTGGCTATATACCCTGCTTTTTCGTACATATGTAAAATCAAAGACGATATGTACGCATACCTTTTTGCAGGAGCAGTTTGTGTCGGTATAGTAATCATCGCGTCACTTCTGATACTTTTAGTATCTATTGCGTGGTGGATTTTCTGTCTGTTTTTATTCTTAGCTGTAATCGCTATGTTTTTCACGGTTGTACTCAGCAGTGCTGCGTACACAGCTACCGACGATAAACGTCAGCAACGAAAGAAAACCGTCAGCAAAGACGAAAGTGACGATATGAAATACGACCTAAACATTTTCGCCAAGGACATCGGTTTAAAAAACGAGCTCGACCCACAGGCTCAGAAAAAACTCGAGCACATCGCAAATCACCGCAGACGACCAAAAAACGACAGACTCTTCTATGACGTAGATGAATAAAAAATAAAGCACCCTGTTTCATTTCAAACAGGGTGCTGTTTTTATGTATTACGCTCTGTATAAGCTATTGACACACATCATCTAGGAATAGATGGAATAATATTAGCTTTAAACATCTGAATTTCAGTAGCATCCATTACGGAAACTTCGCCATCCTGATCAGCGTCTGCTGCTAAAAGTGCTTTTTCGCTGAGAGTTTTCACGTTAGCTTTATACATTTGGATTTCAGTAGAATCCAAGACTGAGATTTCGCCATCAAGGTCAGCGTCACCGATTAAGATGTCGACAGGTGCTTTAGAATCAAATACAACCTTGGCAGCAATAATAGGTTCGTTATACTTGTCAATTGTAATGTCACTCCACTGAGCGTTGCTACCTGCGTAGCAAACAGTTTCTAACTTATTACAACCATTAAAAGCAGCTTCACCAATAGAGGTAATACTCTTTGGAATGTACACTTGTGTCATATTATCGCATGAATCGAAAACTGATCCATTAATACCTGTAAGATTATCATTAAGTATGACGCTGGTTAAACTCTTACAGTGAGTAAAAGCAGCTTTCCCGATATTTGTAACTGTATCAGGAACGGTAATCTCTTCAAGGCTCTCACATGAAGCAAACGCACGAACCTCGATAGTTTTCAGGTATGACGGCCACAATATTACTTTAAGTGACTTACATTCAGCGAAAGCTGATTCGCCGATAGTCTCTGTATTTTTTCCCAAACTAACCTCTATGAGGTTTTCGCAATCATAGAAAGCATACTCAGGCAATTCTTTCAATGATCCTGATACAGTGGCAGTAGCCAGAGCTCTACATCCTCTGAAAGCAGAATCACCGATAAAAGTCACGCTATCAGGAATATGAATAGATTCCAGACCTGTACAGATATAGAAAGCATATGGTCCGATAGATTTGATATTAGATGGAATATTTACTTTAGTCAGTCCTGAACAACCCCAGAAAGTATAGCCCTCGATAGTATCAAGCCCTTTACCAATCACAAGGTCGGTGATTCCAACACAACCATAAAATACTGAATGGTCAATTTTAGTCACGGAATCAGGTATATGAACACTACTCAGTTTACGACAGAACTGGAACGCGTATTCACCGATAGTCTCAAGTCCATCAGGCAGATTGACTTCTCTTAACAATCTACACTCAGCAAAAGCTACATTTCCAATAGATTTCACACTTTTACCCAGCTTTACAGTTTCGAGTTTTTCGCAATACTTGAAAGCACCTTCAGGTATTACTTCCACTAAGTCTGAAACTACTACACCTTTCAGATTCTTACAGTAAGCAAGAACGCTCTCGCCAATCGAAGTAACCCCATCAGGTATAGTAATACTCTCTACTGTATCACATCCGTAAAAAGCAAAGCCACCGATGGTAGTAACCTTACTTGGAATATTAATTGCTTTGAGATTATCACATTCCCAGAATAAATATTTAGGAATACTTTCGATATTAGCACTGAGCTTCGCTTCAACAAGTTCAGTACAATTTTGAAAAGCCGACTGACCAATCTCGGTTACGCTGTCAGGAACGGTGATTGAAACAAGACTCTCACAGCCCTTGAAAGCGTACTTACCGATAGTTTTCAGTTTGCCATATAAAGTGATACTACTAAGCTTTTTACATTCATAAAAAGCGTGGTCACCGAGTACCTCAAGATTTCTTGACATCTTAACGCTCTCAAGTGCACTACAATCAGCAAACGCTTGCTCATTAATAAGTGTCACGCTGTCAGGAATGCTGATTGCTGTAATGCTTGCACAGTTATTAAATGCATAGCTATCAATAGCAACTACCTCATATCCATCCAAATACTGCGGAATAACTATTTCACCGCTCACATTACCACTTACTTTATCGATAACAGCTTTATTATTGCTATTAAGTTCATATGTAAAATCACCACTCACATATTTAGTCACAGCAAAAGCTGAAACTGAACCCAGCGAAAGCATCGACAAAACAATCGATAAAATAAGTACGATTGAACAAATTCTTTTTCTCATATTAACCCTCCTAAAATTTGTACATTTTGTACATATTCATCTTACTCCCATAAAACACAATAGTCAATAGTGAAAAATAAAGCACCCTGTTTCATTTCAAACAGGGTGCTGTTTTTATGTATTAATCAATTGAGTAAACGCTTACACATCTGGAGGTATTTATCTACCTGCTCTTTATTGATATGGTAGTAACGTCGTCCACTCGTGTACTCGTAGTCAACTATGTCTGCGTCCATGAGTCGCTTGTTTAACATTCTCAGTTTCGCAGGGGTGAGATTTAACTCACGTGATAACTCAAGCAGATAGTACGGGCGCTTTGCATAGCTCATCAGTATTCTCATACAGTCCTTATCACCGATGATAGTAAGGAAGTTTTCTACCGAGTGTTGCTCAACTTTACTAACGCTGTATTCATCACACAAAAATCCGTTTAATAAAAACATCGAAGCATCGTCATATTCCTTACAGAAGTAGCTGACCATAAACATATAGCTTATACAAAGCTCAACTTTATCGTTGCTGTTAATAGCCTCGGCAATATCGTCAAATTTGAGTATCTGACAGAAATAATCGTAGTCAATCTCCATTAAGTTAGCGTAGCGTTTCTGCTGTTTCTTAGCCTGGTCAACTGCTTCGCTCTCAAACTTTTTGAACACCTCGTACATACTGCATATAACGTGTCTGATACGCATTTTAGTTTCCTGAGGATATCTGTAAAGACTTAGAATATTCTCCTTAACCTGAGTGTCAAGTCCCGGTATATTACTGATATATTCTTTCATTAGCTCTAAATCTTTAGTCGGCCAATCCTCGCAGTTAGACTGGGAGTGTTCATTAATAAAACATCCACCGATGAAGTTAAATAAAGCATCGATCTTAAAGCTGTCGTATTTCTTTAAAAATGCGTCGAAAGTATTGATGTTCTGATAATCAAACAAAAACGCTTTAAGAACTCCCTGAAGAATATTAGAAAACGAGAATGCTTTGATTTCCGATTTCACAAACGGGCTGAGCTCCATGTCAAACGCATTCATAACCTCGTTATACAAAGGCTGTTTAGAACACAGCTTCACGATTTTCGGGTCATTCTGATTCAGTCCGTAGTTATCGTCAATATATCCGACATACGCACCACAGAATTCAAACAACGGTTTGCTGACGAATTTCAATCTTTTTTTAAGTTCAATATAGTCTACTCTATTTTTTAAACCTGCCACATTCTCACCTCATTTCCCACTAAAATAATACCAAAGCCACAGCTTTTTTGTCAATACAGCAAGGCTACTTTCATAAGTATTATACATCCTATTAGACATTTTTTGTTTTATGTGGTATAATACCTGTGTATAACAGTTATATTTTGAATGGAGGTATATTATGTCCGATAAATATAAAGACTACGATTTAGACAATTTTGATGACACTAAAGTCTACGGTAAACACTTTAATGACGACGATTCATCAAATTACGACCAGACACGAGTGTACGATGAAGACGATTTTAAATCAAGACGTCCTTCATCTGACGATGTAAATAACGCAGAAGTTGCCGATTACGGTGACGATTTTGACTCAGCTACTGAAGAATTTGACGACGATGTTGTAAGCTCACCGTACGACCCTGATTATTCACCGGTTGTCGATGATTACACCTACCGCGAAGAAGACGAAAAACCTCAGCGTAATAAAAACGCTAAAAAAAGCAATGTCGCTTTGGTTGTAATTCTCATCACTCTGGCAGCAGCTATTTTTGTATTCGCACTTATTATGTTCATGGGTTCAGATAAAAAAGACGATAAACCTAAAGAAAAGGCTACTATATCTACTAAGAGCAGTACCGAAAAGGAAGAAGAAGCCGAAGAGGAAACTCAGTGGAGCGAAGAGGAGACTCAGGCACCACAGACTGATGCACCGACTGACCCTCCTACTTTGGCACCTACTGACCCTCCTACTCAGGCACCTACCGACCCTCCTGTCGTAGACGAGGAACCAGAGGTTGAGGTACCAGTAGAAGAAGAGTCTTTTGAGGACGTAATGCCTGAAGACCCAGGTGCTACTATGTGATTTTTAAGGCCCGCGTTTTGTGCGGGCCTTTTCTTTTGAAAATTTACATTATTAGGGGTAGAAAACTTAGAAAAAGTGTAATATAATGTTTAGTACTACGATTGATTTAGGTAATAATCAGATAATCAAAGAGGAGAAATAACTATGAAAAAACTCTTATCATTAGTTTTAGTAGTGCTTTTCTGTTTTAGTTTTGCCGCGTGTAAGTCAAAAGATGACTCTACCGCTACCACTAAAGCTCAAAAAAGCTGCACCGAACAGACTATCAAACAGCTGATGGAGAAGAATCTCGACTGCTACTATCTTTTTTACGTAACGCCGCTTTCTCACACCACCCAGCAAAACTCTGACGGCTACTACGGAAACGATAAATCCTATTTATCTACATACGAGGAACTTGAAAACCTCGTTTACGGTACATACACCGACTCAACCGCTAAAAAACTTTTATCCCATCCGAAAAGCTCCACCCCGCTTTACAAAAACTCAAACGGAGAAATTTTCATTAACCCTGACGTTATCAAACCAGTTGAATACAATATTTTATGGGACGAAAACTACTTAGTTACTATTGATGAAAATACTAAGAGCAAGTGTACCTTCACTTTAAAAACCGTAGACCTTGATAATAAAGAGTACTCAACCGATGGTACTGCCGTGTACGAAAACGGTAATTGGGTATTCTCTGAAATTGTATATTGATAAACTTTACGGAGAATATTATGAAAGCTAAACTAAAACAACACTTCAAGAGAAAAAGCATAGTAAACATCATACTGAGCATTATAGTAGCAGTAGTTATGGTAGCGAGATTTTTGCGCGCTGACTACTACTCAGTATTTTTATGCATGCTCACTTTGTTGCTTTTTAATATTCCGGTTTTCGTTGACAAAAAACTTCACGTTGAACTCCCTGCTGAACTGGAAGCTATCATCCTGCTATTCATATTCTCAGCTGAAATCTTAGGCGAAATCGGCAGTTTTTACACCCACATTCCATGGTGGGACACTATGCTGCACACCATAAACGGATTTTTGATGGCGGCTATCGGATTTGCACTCATTGATATATTAAACAACTCTCCGAAATTCCACATCACTATGTCCCCGATTTTCGTAGCATTTGTTGCGTTCTGCTTTTCTATGACCGTCGGTGTAGTGTGGGAATTTTTTGAGTTCTTCATGGACTATTTCACACTCACAGATATGCAGAAAGACCGTATGGTTGCTGACATTTCCTCTGTACTTATCAATCCTTCAGGACTAAACGACGAGATTGTCATCAAAGGAATTGAATCCACCACCGTCACTTTAAAAGACGGTTCAACCCATCTGATTGAGGGTGGTTATCTCGATATCGGTATCATCGACACCATGAAGGATTTATTCGTTAACCTCATCGGTGCGGTTGTGTTCTCAACCATCGGTTACTTCTACATCATCGGCAGAAACAAGGGTGTTTTCGCTAAGAAATTCATACCTCAGTTCAAATCCGATGACAGCAATGAAAAAGAAATCAAAGAATAACTTTAATTACGAGGTAAATTATGTTGACCTTTCTATGTTACCCGAAATGCTCCACATGTAAAAAAGCTAAAAAATGGCTCGATGACAACGCAATCGAGTATACATTAAGAGATATAAAAGAGGATAACCCTAATATTTCTGAGCTTAAACTCTGGTATGAAAAATCTGACACCAATCTCAAACGCTTTTTCAACACCAGTGGACTTATTTACAGAGATCTAAATTTAAAAGATAAGCTACCGACCATGACTGAAAGCGAGCAGTTAAAGCTCCTGAGCACCGACGGTATACTCGTCAAACGTCCGCTGTTAGTCGGTGATGACTTCGTCCTCATAGGCTTTAAAGAAGCATTATGGGAAGAAAAACTCAAATAAATAAATATCCCCCCGTAAAACGGGGGGTATTTCATTTTCGGGTATAACCCTAATGCTACTGGCGGTGCACAAGTGCACTTTTTGTTGGCCTGCCAGCCGTGCATTAGTTACTTACTACCCATAAATGGGTCCCGTGGGTC
>JAFVVB010000105.1 GCA_017502425.1 Ruminococcus sp.
GCTTTTTTTGAAAACGGATACTATAATTATTAAAAAAACTTTTGAGGTATAGTAATGAAGATAGTAGTTTTAGATGCCCAGACAATCACAAAAGGTGATATTTCGCTCAGACCTCTTGAAAAATTCGGAGAGGTCGTTACATATAACCTGACTTCTTACGATGAGATTCCGAAGCGTATCAACGACGCAGACGCGGTTATATGTAATAAAACCGTTCTCGATGAAGGCTCGCTCAAAGATGCGAAAAATCTTTCCTACATCGGTCTTTTCGCAACCGGATATAATAACATCGACACTGATTACTGTAAAAAACATAACATCACTGTTTGTAACGCAGGTTCTTATTCAACCAATGCAGTGGCCCAGCACACTTTCGCTCTGATTTTAGAGCACTATTCAAATGTCGGTAAATATAGCGAATTCTGCCACAATGGTGGTTGGCAAACATCTAAGACTTTCTCTCCGTTTGTTTTCCCACTAAGTGAGTTATCAGAAAAAACCATCGGTATAGTTGGCTTTGGTGCTATCGGTCAGGCTGTTGCTAAAATTGCCTTGGCTTTTGATATGAATGTACTTGCGTATAATCGCTCACAAAAAGATTTTGATAACGTAAAGTTCGTTGATTTTGATACTTTGCTCTCACTTAGCGACATCGTGACCGTTCACTGTCCGCTGAATGACGAATCAAACGAAATGTTTAGTAAAGATACATTCGCTAAAATGAAAAAAGGTGCATTTTTTGTCAATACCGCGCGAGGCGGAGTTATGGTTGAAAACGACCTTATAGATGCACTTGAGAATTCTCATTTATCAGGAGCCGGTGTAGATGTATTAAGCGTTGAACCGATGCGCAAAGACTCAAAGCTTCCGAACACAAAAAACCTGATTTTATCTCCGCATATCGCGTGGGCGCCAATAGAAACCAGAGAGCGACTTATAGAAATTGTGTGCAAAAACATAGAATGTTTCATTAAAGGTAGCCCTATAAACGTAGTTAATAAATAAAGAAAAGCACGAAAAGGAAAATTCTCCTTTCCGTGCTTTTTTTATTTTGCGTTTCTGTCAACAAATCTTGCTCTTCTCTTTGAGTAAATGATTTTCTGACCGGAGTAAAGTCCGTAGTAACCTGATAGCATAAAGCTGATACTGAGTGCAACTGCGAATAGTATAATAGAGCCCCCGCTAAAAAGCTCAACGCTCAGCGCAAGTGAAGCCATAGGGCAGTTAACAACCGCACAAAACAGCGCTACTACACACACAGCCGCAGAAAACGCAGGATCAAGTCCTAATACAGCACCTGCTACATAACCAAGCGTGGAGCCGATGAAAATAGTCGGAATAATTTCTCCGCCTTTAAATCCGAAACCGATAGTAATAGCTGTGAACAGTATTTTCATAAGTGGGTCATACCAGTAAACATCGCCGTACTCAAAAGCCGAATGTATTACATTCTCTCCTATGCCGTTATATCTGTCTCCCAGTAACGCTGTCAGCGCAATAATAAGCACACCACCCACCGCTATTCTTAAATACTCGTTTTTAAAAATTTTAGCGGAGAGTTTATGTGACCATCTGAGCATAAGACAAAAAAGAATACCTACTAAAGCACATAAAACTCCCAGTAGCGCCACTCTGATTACCGTAGACATCTCAATAGTAGGAACATTTCTCAGTACATATACATTCCCCTCAAGTCCCATTAGATTAGTGATATATATAGATATCAGCGAAGAAACCAGACACGGAACAAATGCACTGTAATAAAATATGCCAACGGAAATAACTTCCA
>JAFVVB010000106.1 GCA_017502425.1 Ruminococcus sp.
AGAAGAAAGCAGACTCATGGAAATTGTTAAGCTCATCGGCGCTGACGTACTTCCTGATGACCAAAAACTCGTTATCGAAACATCACGAGTTATCAGAGTAGGTTTCTTACAGCAGAACGCTTTCCATAAAGAAGACACATATGTTTCACTTGAAAAACAAAAACTTATGATGAAAACTATACTTCATCTACACCACAAAGCTAAACACATCGTTAACGCGGCTATTCCTATTTCAAGAGTTATTGAGCTGGGTATTTTCGATAAGCTTACCAAAATGAAGTATGATATCCCTAACGATAAGCTCGAAATTTTTGATGATTACATCAACGAAATTAACGAGAAAATCGCTTCTATTACTAACTAAGGAGGAAATGCTATGATTATTGATTATGTCGGCGTTAAAGAAATTAATGGCTCGCTGATAGTTATCGACGGCGTTAAAGGCGTTTCTTTCGAAGAAATAGTTGACATACGACTCGAGGACGGAGCTAAGCGTCAGGGACGAGTTGTACAGATTGATGGCGAAAGAATTGTTGTACAGGTTTTTGAGGGTTCAAGACAGCTAAGTCTCAACAACACAAAAATGAGACTCACCGGCAAACCTATGGAAATGCCGCTTTCTCCTGAGATTATGGGAAGAATCTTAAACGGTGCAGGAAAACCTATCGACGGATTAGGTGAGATATTCCCTAAGGAAAAGAGAAATATCAACGGCACCCCGATTAATCCGGTATCAAGAATATATCCTAGAAACTACATTAATACCGGCATATCGAGTATTGATACGCTGATGACTCTCATCAGAGGTCAGAAACTGCCTATCTTCTCAGGTTCAGGTATGAAACACAATGAACTTGCGGTTCAGATAGTACGTCAGGCTAAAATCAGCGGTGCTGACTCCACTAACTTTGGTGTTGTTTTTGCGGCTATGGGTGTTCAGAACGACGTTGCACAGTACTTCAAAAAGAGTTTTGAAGAAAGCGGCGTTATGTCAAGGGTTGTAATGTTATTAAATCTATCTAACGACCCTATTATCGAAAGAATGCTCACACCAAAATGTGCTTTGACAGTTGCTGAGTATCTCGCTTTTGAGCTCGATATGCATATTCTCGTTATCATGACTGATATGACATCTTACGCCGAAGCACTTCGTGAGTTCAGTTCATCTAAAGGTGAAATTCCTGGTAGAAAAGGTTATCCTGGATATTTATATTCAGACCTTGCTTCTATGTACGAAAGAGCTGGTATGATAAAAGGTAGTAAGGGTTCAGTAACTCAGATTCCTATACTTACTATGCCTAACGATGATATTACTCATCCTGTACCTGACCTTACAGGATATATCACAGAAGGCCAGATAGTACTTGATAGAATGCTCCAGAGTCAGGGTATTTATCCACCTGTTAATGTGCTTCCTTCGCTTTCTCGTCTCATGAAAGATGGTATCGGTGAGGGTTACACACGTGCTGACCACTCAGGACTCACTAACCAGTTGTTCGCATCATATGCTAAGGTTATTGATGCACGAAGTCTGGCATCAGTTATCGGTGAAGAAGAGCTCTCTCCTATCGACAAAAAATACATCGAATTCGGTCGTCAGTTTGAAAGTCTTTTTGTTAACCAAGGAAGTAACGAAAACAGAACTATTGAACAGAGTCTTGATTTAGGGTGGAAACTTCTATCCACTTTACCTAGACAGGAACTCGACAGAGTTGATGATAAATTACTCGATAAATACTATATCGAAAACATTGGAGATTAAACGAAAGGATGGTGTATATGGCTCAGAACATCGCTCCTACCAAAGGTAATTTAATTAATACCAAAAAATCTTTACAGCTTTCTAAAGTGGGTTTTGAGTTGCTTGACAGAAAGCGTAATATACTCATCCGAGAAATGATGATGTTAATCGACAGAGCTAACGAAATCCAGAGTAAAATAGATGAAGCGTTCTCGAGCGCTTACCTTGCACTTCAGAACGCTAACATCACTTTGGGATATTGTCAGGAAATATCGATGGCTATGCCTATCGATGACAGTCTTAAACTCGACTATCGAAGCGTCATGGGTGTAGAGATTCCTATTCTTACTATTGACAAAAACGAGAAAAACGAGTTACACTACGGGCTTTCTTCATCAAACTACGCACTGGACGAAGCTCAGCTTAAGTTTATTTACGTTAAACAGCTAACTGTTGAACTCGCTGAAATTGAAAACAGTGTATACAGATTAGCGGATTCTATCAAAAAGACCCAGAAACGTGCCAACGCTCTCAAAAACATCATGATTCCAAAGTTTGAAAATGCTGTGAAAACTATCACAGATGCGCTTGATGAGAAAGAACGTGAGGAATTCTCACGACTAAAAGTCATTAAACGCCAAAAATAAATATTTTTTTCAAAACAGGTAAAAATACTATTGACAAATTCATCTCATTCTTATATAATATTAAGGCTGATTGAAAACAGGCATGACTGTTTTTATCTGTGCGCTGATAGCTCAGCTGGATAGAGCAACTGCCTTCTAAGCAGTAGGTCAGGGGTTCGAGTCCCTTTCAGCGCGCCATATGGTGGGTATAGCTTAGTTGGTTAAAGCGCCAGTTTGTGGCACTGGAGACCGTCGGTTCGAATCCGATTATCCACCCCATATGACTCATTAGCTCAGTTGGCAGAGCACTTGACTTTTAATC
>JAFVVB010000107.1 GCA_017502425.1 Ruminococcus sp.
ATACTCCTATAAATCTTACGTTAAAAAAAGCAAAAGCCGACATAAGTCGGCTTTACACTCAAAGAAAAATTACTTATTAACAGCGTCCTTGAAAGCTTTACCAGCTTTGAATGCAGGAACTTTAGAAGCAGGGATTTCAATAGTCTCGTTAGTTCTTGGGTTACAACCTGTTCTAGCATTTCTCTCTCTTCTCTCGAATGTACCGAAGCCTACGAGCTGGATTTTATCACCAGCAGCAACAGCATCAACGATTACGTCGAATGTAGCAGCGACAGCTTTCTCAGCGTCTTTTTTAGAAATGTTAGCTTTCTCTGCAACAGCAGCGATAAGTTCAGTCTTCTTCATTATAATTTCCTCCAAAATTAATTTGTGAATTAATCACTTTTATTTAACTTCATCCCATAGGGAATCAAGTACCGAAATAGGGGCATTTGCCATATCGATAGAACGTTCTTTACATAACGCTTCAACCTTAGCGAAACGATCAGTAAACTTAAGCGTAGCATCGTACAACGCTTTTTCACTATCGACTTTGATAAAGCGGGCAACATTAACGACAGAAAAGAGTAAATCACCAAGTTCTTCACTCATATTCTCTTCATCGTTTCTGCTGATAGCATCTTTAAGCTCAGTAAGTTCTTCATTCACTTTACCAATAGCATCGTCAGTCTTCTCAAAATCAAAGCCAACCTTAGCAGCTTTATGCTGGACTTTCTGACTATACATCAGAGCCGGCAATGATTTAGATACCGAACCTAACACCTCAGACTGGGATTTCTGGGATTTAGTTTGCATCTTAATTTTATCCCAGTTTTTCAAAACCTCGTCAGCTGTATCAGCGATAGTATCAGAAAAGACATGTGGATGACGAACGATTAGCTTTTTACAAACTTCATCACATACATCTGAAATATCAAAACTACCGACTTCTTCTTCCATCAACGAATGAAAAACCACCTGCATCATAACGTCGCCGAGCTCTTCTCTCAAAAGCTCAACATCTTCTGTATCGATAGCTTCGATAGCTTCATAAGTTTCTTCGATAAAGTTCTGTCTGATACTTTTATGTGTTTGAACTCTGTCCCATGGACAACCATCAGGCGAACGTAAAATTCTCATGATTTCTACTAAATCTTCGAATCCGTATCTGCTCTTAAGTTCAAAGTTCAAAGTACACACCTCAATGTATCAAAAAATGCCAAAAGTCACTATATCTTCAAATATTCTAGCGTAAGAGGTGTAGTTTTGCAAGGATTGTTACAACATTTTTACCTTTTGGTAGCATTTTAATCTCATTTTCAGTGAAAGTATGCAGTAAAAGCAGCGAAACAACATAAACTACGGCTGCTACACCTATACTAATCAACGTAGCTAAAGCACCAGATATGAAGCTTTCAATCGCATAATACACAACATATGCGGCTGCGCCACATATAATTGAACCTAACAAAGGCTTTAATACTGTGTGCATAAAATCAGGTACTACTTTCGCATTTTTAACAAGGAAATACATACCTACAACACACACAAACAAGAACGCTACAAGTGAGCCAACAGCACCACCGACGATATTAATTTCAACAATATTTACAAACACGTAATTTGTTGTAAGCTTAATAACCATAGCTATGCAATATATCTTTAATGGAAGGTCAACTCTTCCGACACCCTGAAGCATACTGCAAATAGGTGTGCTGACAGCAACGAATATTACCGATATACCCATAACTCGCAATACGCCCGCTGCAACACTCGCAACGTAGCCGTCGTAAAGCAGAGAGATAATAGGATACGGAAGCACAAACATACCTATACCCGCCGGTAAAGTAACCAGCATAGTAAGTTTGAGTACTGTTTCGATAGATTTTTTCAGCTCATCCTTATCACCCTTAGTATACGCATTTGTTACTGAAGGCATAGCACTGGTGCCGAAAACCTGCGTTACTGCAGTGATAAGCTGCATAACAGTAAGCGCACAGCTAAACGCACCCATAAGATAGGTGTGGATAGTAATAGGATTAGACGCAGTAGGATTCAGCGGAATATTCGCATCAAGATGGCCATCAAACTGAGCAAGTAATGCTTCTCTGTCAGTTAACGCCATATTATATAGCACTTTCTGAATAATAATAGTGTCGATACTTGAGCTGATACTCATAACTAAAGCAGCAAGACCAATAGGAATGGCAGTTTTAACGAGATTGATGAGAGTTTCTTTTCTACTCAGAGCATCAACAGAATTCTCGTAGTACTCTTCAGGAATATCATTCTTTCTGCGTTTATAAATAATTTTGAGTGCTATGTAGGAGAAAAAACCACCCAGAGAAATCGCAAAAATCGCACTCGCAACAGAAAATCCGATGAGTGTATTCATCGCTTCTGTTTCAGAACCGAAAGTAAGTCCGAATATTGAACCTGAAGACTGATACTGATTCATACCGACTTTCATAACTAAATAAGCAAGTGAAAGTCCTAAAATCATCTTAACACATGCTTCTACTATCTCGGAAATAGCAGTCGGCACCATATTACGATGGCCCTCAAAATATCCTCGGTAAATCGAAACAATACAGCCGAAAAATATTGATGGTGCAAGCATCATCAGTGAATATATAGAGTACGGAGATTTTACTACATCAACGTAAATAAAACTGAGTCCAATCATCAACGAAAAGCTGACAAGTCCCATAATCACGAAGAAAGGTTTGGACACCCTGTGAATTTGACGGACGTCTTTGTATCTCTCTTTAGCGATACTTTCAGATATAAGTCTTGATACCGCGATAGGAAATCCTGCGGTAGCTAAGGTAAAAAGCGGAATATATATCTCGTATGCGTTAGAGAAAATACCCGTACCGATTCCTGCGTACTGGTCGCCGAACATCGCATAAATCTTAGTGAGCATGATTTTATAAACCATACCACACAGTTTAACGATTATCATACTGATACTCAGAACCATAGCACCTTTTAAGAAGGTCTGAGAACCACTCTTCTTCAAATTATCATTTTGCATAATAAATCACCAGAAACAATTAAAGTTTAGAGCCACAGTAAGCACAGAACGGTTTATCACCACTCTGAAGTTTTGAGCAAACAGGGCATCTTTTCATATTCTTAACATTATCTATCTGTTTAACAATACTATCATACTGTGCGTACAATTCGTCGAGAGCTGTAATCTCGGCTTTAAAATCAGCATCTTCGAGTTTATTTTCCTTAGATAAAATATAGTACTTATTTCCAAGCGCCTTATATTTCTTTTCGATATCATTGTTAATACGGCATTTCACGGATTTAAGTTTAGCTATATCATATGTATCGTTAGCCTTCTCTCCGAATTTCTGTACAACAACTTTGGCGTTCTCTATAAAGTCGTTAATCATTCCCATTTTCAGTAATCTCCTTTATATAAAAGTAGTATATAAATATAAATAATATATTAACTCATAAAAAACTCATTGTAAAAGCCGATAATCCTGTCTTTACGGCTGAGCAATTCATCAAAACGAGTATTATATTCATACGGATATTTAAAATTAAATATTCTCTCAAGTTTATCGCTCTGATAGTCTTTGAGTTTAGTCACCGCACCAGCGCCACACGCTAGTATGGTGTGAGTTTCGTCCATAACATA
>JAFVVB010000015.1 GCA_017502425.1 Ruminococcus sp.
TCTTTTTAGAGGTATGAAATTTGACACTTACTACTCTATAAGCCAAAAAGCTGTCGAAGAGCTCAACGACTCTGTCGGTGGTGTTACACTCACTCCTACCGTTAAATTCTATTCTGTTAACGAGAACCGCTACGTAAGTGAAAACGAAGAGTTCACCTTAAAAGGTCACGACGCTATCATGTATATCCGTTCACGTGAGTGGGATCAGTCAGAACTCAATCCTGACGCTAACCGCGTTAACCGTCAGGTACACTATATGAACGAGTTTTTAGAGCAGGTATGGCCATCAGTTACTAAAGACCCATCTATTATCAACGATATGTACAACATCGTAAAAGATGAGTCAGTTACTAACGCTGACGCTACTAAGATGACATACCTTGTCACAGACACTCTTGATAACCTCGATTCATACAAAGACATCGAGTTCTTAAGCATAGACGGCGAATACAAAGCAAGTGATGACTACGACGAGTTCACAGTCGATGAGGATAAACTCACCGAAACTATGATTAAGCTCTTCTACGTTGAAGCAAAATAAGATATTATTTACAGCCACTGTGATTTACGGTGGCTGTTTTTATATGGTTTACGGTTAATTGACATAGCGTTTTATTCAATGTATAATTACTATGATTAGGTTATTTTACTGCGAATTTATTGATAAACTGAGGTATATTTATGAAGAAAAAATCAGGTAAAATCATATGGGTGATACTACTCATTATTTCCATACTGGTTTGTATTTTGTGCTCGACGTTTCTTATTCGATACTTTTTCTTTGATGACAGCTCATATATAGAGCGCCCTACTACTATCAGTCAGGCGCCTACTGATGCATCAGAAACTAAAGAAATCGAGGAAACAAAGAAAGAGTCCGAAAACGAAATACCTGCGAAAAAATACGCCGAAGACACCACTAAACTAAAAGAAGGCGAAGCCGTCAGCTTTGAAGAAATGATGGAAGTCAACGAGGATATTTACGCATGGATTTATATACCGGGCACGTCTGTTGACTACCCTGTTGCCCAGAGTGCAAAGGGCGTTGACGACAGCTTTTATCTGACTCATAATATTTATAAAAACTACCAGTTCTCAGGCACTATTTACACCGAAAAAGCAAACTCGCGTGACTTTAGCGACCCTGTTACCGTGCTTTACGGACACAATATGCTAAACGGCAGTATGTTTGCTACTCTTCATAATTTCAACAATGTGGATTTTTTTAGTGAGAACAACACTATTTTTGTTTTCACTAAAGATAAAACCCTCACCTATCTTGTTTACGCAGCATATCAATACGACGACCGACATATACTGAATTCTTTCGATATGTCAGAACCCGTTAACTTAAGACAGTATCAGGAGTCCACACTGATGAAACGCCCTTACTACTGCAATATCAGAGACGGCGTTGAACTGAGCACCGATGATAAAATCATCACTCTCAGCACCTGTATGGGTGGTGGCGGAAACACCAGATATCTTGTACAAGGAGTTTTAGTAAATGAAGAACCAACTAAATAATAACGCTAATAACGAGAGTAAGTTTTCTAAAGAGCAACTCGACAGCATCGAATACGTTACTCCAATAAAACGTGAAAAACATAAAAAGTCTGAGTCAGGGCATTCATCTACTAAGGAAGTTTTAGAAGACTCAAACGACTACGTTTTTGCTAAACCACATAAAAAGATTCATAACGAAAAAAAGAAGATGAGTCGTCCGCTGAAAATCACGGTCATCGTTTTTTCAGTAATCGCGCTTATACTTATACTCTCAGTCACATCAGTAGTGATTTTCAACCAGATTGGTAAAAGCCAGATGCATGACTACGAGAATATGAACATCGACCCGTACAGCAACACTTTAGACGAGCTTGATGGTTCATCAACCGGCGGTATCGATGGTATTGAAAGCGTCTCAAACAATGGTAAAACCATCAAGTATAAAGGCACCACCTACAACTTCAACGAAGATGTAGCAACGGTTGTATTCATGGGTGTTGATACCACCGACCCTCAGTATAAGTCCACCACCATCGGTAAAGGCGGTCAGGCTGACGTTATCTACGTCGCGGTCATTGATACTAAAAACAGTAAATTATCTATGCTCAACGTATCCCGTGACACCATGGTTGACGTTGATGTATATAACACCGAAGGCGGATTTGTACGCACTGAACCGATGCAGGTATGTCTTTCCTACGCATATGGAGACGGCAAGGAAAAAAGCTGTGAAAACACTCTAAACAGCCTGGAGCGTATTTTATTCGGCGTTGAGTTTAACACTTACTACTCTATCGACCAGAACTGTATCGTTCCACTCAACGACGCTATCGGCGGTGTTACCGTCACCTCCAGCTATGACTTTGAATCCGAGAACTACGGCTCAGTCAAAAAAGGTGAAACCGTCACCCTTCACGGCAAAGATGCTATCAGATACATCCGTCCTCGTGACACTTCAAAACTTGATTCAAACTCAGACCGTATGAAAAGACAGCAGGAATATTTAAGAGGATTTTTCGCTCAGGCTATACCGGCTGTGAAAAAGGACAAGTCCGTTGTCACCGACTTAATGGGCACTATCTCTGATAACTCAACCACTAACCTCAACGCTTCTAAAGCGACATACCTCACCACTACCGCCTTAAGACACCTCGATTCATACAAAGACATTGAGTTTGTTAACATCGAAGGTAAGTTCAAAAAGGGTGAGTACGCTGAGTTTTATCCTGACCAGCAAAAGCTTTTTGAAAATATGCTAAGCCTTTTCTATAACGCAGAAAAGTAAAAGAAAAACCGCCGAGTTTTCGGCGGTTTTGTTTTTACATATTAAGTTCTAGATTTTTCGTATCTCAGAAATCTGAGGCAGCTCGTGGTACACCTTGACGTACTCGGAAGGAGCACACCCGTACACACTCTTAAACACCGCGATAAATGACTTAACGCTAGGGAAACCGTTAGCAAGTGCTGCTCTGGTTTCGCTTAGGTTATTATTCTGGATATCTAGCAACGCGTTTTCAAGTCTGACTAAATTGAGATAGTTCTTGAACGTTTTTCTGGTGCTCTGCTTGAAGTATCTGGAAAAATAAGTCGGAGTAAGTCCCACGTACGATGAAATATCGTCAAGACTGATTTTCTCCTTGTAGTTTTCTTTAATGAAATCAATCGCTTTTTTAGCGTACTCTAAGTCGTCAGTAGGCTCGCTTACAGCAACCTTATCCTTCTTGACTCTGCATTTAGTGAACAGAAGCATCAGTATCTGGCTCATAGCGCACGCGATTTTCATCTGGGAGAAATCGCCCTTATTTTCTATCTCGAAAACGATAGCTTTCAGAAGCTGTGAGATACGCAGTTTTGCCTGCTCATTTTTATTTACATCAAAGTAGTAGTTTTCAAAATCAGGGAAATAAGCCTTGATGTAGTTATACGAGAATAAAACGACAAGGTACTTGACCTTCTCGTCAGGATATTTACCGCATGTCTGATGCACATCCTCGCTGTTAACCAGCACAAATTCGCCGTCACTTATGTCACGGTCTACTTTATTCTGCATCGTCCACATTCTGCCTTTAATTATGTAGTTTATCTCCAGATTTTTATGCCAGTGCTTATTAGTAAAGCACTCAGACCCTGGCTTTTCATATAATACGACTTTACCCGGAAGATTATTATCCGCAGTAACGATTTCGTATTTGCATCGGTAACCATTAGCCATTTAATCACCTCGTACAGGTATTATAGCACATTTTTATGATGTTTGCAAATTTTATCTTAAAGTTGGTTGAAAAACACCAAAACTTACTGTATATTATTAGTATATTAATACTACAAGAGGAAGATTTATGAAACGACTCGTATCACTTATTATCTGTGTGATTCTCGCTTTTTCGCTTTTATCATGCGAGCTAAACACACCACCTACTACTTATTCGAACACCCCTTTGAGTGTCCATTTTATCGACGTCGGTCAGGGCGACTGCACACTGCTTGAATCAAATGGAGAATTCGTGCTGATTGATTCGGGAGAAAAGGAATACTTTGATGCTGTGTGCTCCTATCTCAAAGAAAACGGAGTCACCACCTTGAAATACGTTATTGCCACCCACCCTCATACCGACCACATCGGGTGTATGAAGGAAGTCATCAACACCTTTGAGTGCGAAAATTTCATCACACCCGAGACCGATTGCTCTACTAAAACATGGCTTAATGTACTTAATGCCGTCGATAAAAACGACGTCAATTTCATCGACCCGAAAGTAGGTGATACTTACAATTTCGGAGAATCTGACTTTACTATTATGGGGCCTGCCTCTTCTTTCTACGAAGACTACAACGACTACTCCGTTGTCACTAAAGTCAGATGCTCGACTTATTCCTTTTTGCTGATGGGAGACGCTGAAAATCAAGCAGAAAGGGATATACTTGACACCACCCTTTCTCTTAAAGCCGATGTATTAAAAGTTGGTCATCATGGTTCCAAAACCTCTACCACTCCTGAGTTTTTAGAAGCTGTTGACCCTGACTACGCCGTCATCAGCTGTGGTAAAAACAACGAGTACGGTCACCCTCATACTGAAATATTGTCACTTCTTGATGATTTCTCCGTTAAGACCTACCGAACCGACGAGCTATCCACTATAATCGCGCGTGTCAAAAACTTTGATAATAAAGCAAAACTCTTAATAGAAAACACCGATTCGAAAAGCTTAATCGAAAACACCGAAAATGATGAAACCATAAAGGAAGAAAGCTTTGAATCCTCTAAATACATAGGAAATAAAAAGTCTATGAAATTTCACTACCATGGCTGCCAGTCGGTTGATGAAATGAAGCCTGAAAACAAAGTAGCGCTTAATAATAGAGATGAAGCTATCAACAATGGCTACGCACCATGCAAAATCTGTAATCCGTAAAGGTGAATTATGATAAATAACGAAACGTGCGTATGGGACGCACTAAAAAACAGCAGTAAGCCCATCATTTTATACGGTATGGGTAACGGCGCCGATAAGGTGCTCGATGAATTTTCAAAACGTGGCATTAAATGCAGCGGAGTTATGGCGAGCGACGACTTCGTCAGATACCAGAATTTCCGCGGTTTTACTGTCAGCAAAATGTCGGATTTTGAAGAAAAATACGGTGATTTTACTATTGCGCTGTGTTTTGCTTCGTCACTTAAAAATGTTATGAACCACATAAAACACGTCGCTTCACGCCATAAATTACTCGTACCGAGCGTTCCTGTTTATACTACGCAAGTAGTAGACGATGACTTTTTATCAAAATACGCTGAAAATATCAAAACCGCATACGCCCTTCTTTCTGACGAAAAATCAAGAGAAGTTTTCTTTAACACTCTGTGCTTTTTATACAGCGGAAAGCTTTCATACATCACTGAGTCAGACAGCGAAAAAGACGAAGTTTTTTCCTCAATATTAAAACTTAGTAATAACGAGAGCTACCTTGACTTAGGTGCATACAGAGGCGACACAGTAGACGAATTTCTTCATTTTACGCAAGGCTATGAGAAGATAGTCGCAGTTGAGCCAAACCTCAAAAACTATAAGAAGCTTATGGAAAACTGTTCCCACCTTGAAAACTTCACCGCTATAAACGTAGGTATATCTAAGGAAAACTCCACTATGCTTGTATCAAAAGGCGGCGGCAGACAATCGGTACTAAATGACGAAAACGGTATTATGGTTGAAACCTTGAATGTCGATACTATAACAAAGCGTTATGGTAATTTCACGTACATAAAAGCCGATATCGAAGGTATGGAGCACGATATGCTAAAAGGTATGGAAGCTACACTTTCAGCTAAGCCTAAACTGAACATCGCAGCATATCACACTAACAGCGACTTTTTCACTCTGATTAACGAAATAAACACCATAAATCCCGACTATAAAATTTTTATGAGAAAGCATCCGTACATTCCGTGTTGGGATTTAAACATCTACTGCATATAAAGAGAAAGAGCACACGGTTATTCGTGTGCTCCTTTTTTATTTTTCGGTGCGATATTAATGATAATAATCGACCCTATCACAAGCGCTATTCCGATGTATCCGTACGGAAATTCCACCGCCTCACTAAAGAGCACAGCACCCGTAATCGTAGCCACTACCGGTTCAATCGACGCAACTATCGATGCTGTACTCGGTCTTATGTATTTTAAAGATAAAGTGTATGTAACATACGGCAAAACGCTCGATAAAACACCGAACATTATGCAGAAAAACAGACTTTCTGTACTTTCACTCATGAGTGTGAAAACAGGCTTTGCATCAATGAGTAAAAAAGATGCTATCGCTGAAAACATAAAAGTATACAGCGTAACCGTCAGCGGGCTGTAATTTCTAATAAGTGCAAGTCGAGAGAATATCGAATACAGCGCGTAGCACACTCCCGACATAAGTCCGTATGCTACCGAAACGACGCTTATAGTAGTGCTTTCTCTGAACACTCCCGTCACGAATAAGCACCCCAAAAACGCCATCACAAGCGATACTATTTTCAGCAACGTGAGCTTTTCTTTAAACAGCACCACCGAGAACATCATCACAAAAACAGGCGCAGTATAAAGCAGTATCGATGCCACCGATAAAGAACTGTGCTCAATACATTTGAAGTAGCAAAACGAGAACACAGCCACGCTTACTACACCAGAGCCTAAAAAGCACCATAAATCATTCAGTTTAATTTTAAAAAGTTTTCTGTCAAAAATGAGTGCAAAGAGTATAAATAAAACCGAAGACACAAACATTCTGATGAAAACTATCTGCATCGAGTCAATTCCCTTATGCTTGAGAGTACGCACAAAATACCCTATCATACCCCACAGCGTGCCGGCAACCACCACGAGCAAAACGGACAGCTTCTTCACATTCTTAACCTTCCAACATCAATTTCATATAAAGACACGCAGGCGACACATCGTACATTATCTTCGCTCCGTTTTCTTTAGCGAGAGTCAGCGACTGGTAATCCGTCTCTTTACTTTTCATTCCGCATATATAAAACGGCACATTCGCTTTTTTGCATCTTTTAATAAGAGATAACACCGAACTTTTCGAGTCATCAGTACA
>JAFVVB010000108.1 GCA_017502425.1 Ruminococcus sp.
AAACGGGAATCATCAGAATAACTGCCATCGTAAGAATTATTATTATCATAATAACTCTCTTCGTAATACTCCTGTACAGGTGGGTCGGTGGGAGCCTCAGTTGGTTTTTCGGTAGGCTTTTCGGTAGGCTTTTCGGTTGGAGGTTTAGTCGGTGGTTCTGTCGGCTTTTTTGTAGGAGCTTCGGTTGTGACTTCTTCCACATTTTCTGTTACAGTTTCAGATGGTTCAACTTCTGTTTTATCCACCTTTTCCTTTGCAGAAACGGGACTTGTCATAAACAGCATCATCGTAATTACACACAAAACAATTGAAATAACCACTACATAAAGCGCAGGCTTTTTGTATGAAAGTACGTTTTTCACTCTGGTTTTTACGTTATTCTCAGCGAAAGCAAGTGGACATGTTGTGATAGTGGTCTTACTCATATTGCAGTTAAGAAGTACAGTCGAATACTTTTTCTTGCCCTTTTTGCCGAGAGATTTTACTACACTCTCGTCGCAGAAAAGCTCAATATCTTTCACAAACAGAAAGTAACAAACCCAAACAAGCGGATTAAACCAATGAAGGTTCAGTATCAAAAAAGCTAAAGGTTTGAAAATATTATCGTGGTGCCTTATGTGAGCTTCTTCGTGAGCGATTATGTATTTCATATCGCGTTTTGCAAGTGAAGAATTCAGATAAATCTTAGGTTTTATAACACCTAAGACAAACGGACTTCCCACTCTATCGCAGATATAGATATTATCTCTAAGTTTTATACTCTCTCGCACCAAGAGATGCACCCTAACAAAGCTTACTGCCATATATAAAAGCATGAGAATCACACCGCTAAGCCACACATAGCTTAATACACTCATCACATCGGATGTTGTACTCGAAGCGGTAGTAGGATTCACCTGTGCAGTAGATACATATGATGTGGTGGTTGAAACTGTGCTGTCGATATCCTGAGCGTTAGGCAGGATACTCAACCTGCTTTCAAGTGAAAACGGCACAACAAGTCGCAGTCCTACCATCGCCCACAGAATATAGCGTATCCATTTCGGCGATTTATTCAGCAACGCTCGAATTACTATCACCGCTACTATCAGAAACGATGATACTACACTAAGATTTAGGATTTGCAGGAAAAGTGCGCTCATTTTATTTCTCCTCGTAGGACTCTATCATTTTCTTGATTTCGTCTAATTCAGACTTTGACAACTTTCTATTTGAAGTAAATGCTGCTAAAAACGCAGGAAGCGAACCGTTAAAATTCTCTTTAACGTAATGCTCACTCTGTGTAGCGTAGAACTCATCACGCGAAGTAAGTACACTAACCTCTCCTTTATCCATTTTGAAAAGTCCACCGTTGCACAGCCTTTTCAGTACAGTGTAGGTTGTGGTGCGCTTCCAATTAAGCTCTTTTTCGCACAGTTTCACAAGCTCTGTCGTAGAAATTGGAGCGTTCTCCCAAACGATGTGTGCAAACTTCGATTCAACAACGCCTAAAGTGTAATTTCTCATAGTAAACTTCTCCCTATTTACTAATTTTACAAATATAGTCTAACACTTGTAGACAAGAGTGTCAAGAAAAATAAAGCCCAATAATCAAAAAAGCACTGCTTTATATTGCAGTGCTTTTATTCGCTTACTACTGTGCACGAATCGATAGAGTAATATTCAAATATCTCAATCGCAGATTCGTCTATTTTTTCGCCACTTACTACAATAGGTACAGCAGGCGGACAGGAAACATTCGCTGTCGCTAAAACTTTTCCCACGCTATCTTTAACACCGACGGTTTTCGAAAGCGACATCACAGCGTCACGCACACTCATCACTCGCTGCGGCATTGAAAATTCAGGCACAGTTTCATCTAATTCTTTACTTTTTTCTATGCTTAACAGTGCTGACTCTATTTTCATAAGAGTATCATCACTCATCGACTCAGTTAGCATCAGCACCACAAAGTCAGGGTCGCAAAACTCACACTCAACACCCTTTTCTCTGAGTATTTCCGCAAATTCATATCCTTTGTAACCGTACGGTTTAGTGCTGATGGTTATCTTGATTTTTTCATTTCCAAGAAGCGTGTAACCACTCTTATCAAGTATCTTTTTCAGAGTATTGACTTTAGCGATAAAGGTCTTTAATCTATCTTTATATCCATCGGATAAAATAGCGTTCAGTTTATCGAGTGACTGAAGTATCAGATACGACGGAGATGTAGACGCAAAAAGTGATAGTGCGTCTTTTACGTTATCTGTGAATATTTCATCAGCGTTTTTAGAAATATGCAGATATGCAGCGCCTGTTAGTGCACAAAGCGTCTTATGAGCTGAATCACAGCACATCGTAGCACCTAAATCTATCGGATGCATAGATTTTTCAAGAAACTTCAGATAAGCTCCGTGAGCGTTATCGATAAGAAGTAGTACATCGTGCTTTTTGCACACTTTAGCGATAGCCTCTATATCAAGCGTATTACCAAGATAATCAGGAGAAGTCAGATACACCGCTACGGGTTTAGTGCTCATTGATAAAAGCTTTTCATCAAGCTCTTTTTCATTTATCTCACAGGATAAGTACGAGTTCTCTTTTGAGTAAAGCCACTCTACGTCCATATCAAGTAACGCAATAGCTGACAAAAAGGTTTTATGAGCATTTCTGCCTGCTAAAACAAGGGGAGCTTTTCCTCTTTTTTTAGCGTAAATAAGTGAGAGATACATCATCGCTCTTATAGAAAGCGATGACCCTTCCGTTGAGTAAAATGTATCACAAGAGAAAATCTCGCTTGCGTTTTCTTCGCTTTCTTTAATGATGGATTCAGCCTCAAAAAGCGAGTCAGCGCCTTTGATTTCCGTGATATCAAGGTGCTCAAAACCTAAGATATTCTCACCCTTGTGCCCCGGCATATGTGCTCTGACAAAATCTTTTTGAACGTATTTATTTACGAAATCACATATAGGTGTGTTCATATCAATCCTCTAGCAATCGGTCAACTTCTGCCATAATGGCACATTCCATACGTTTTTTGAAGAGCTCGCAACCGTATTTATATACACCTTTTACCGAACCCGTTGCGTGGTATGCGTTAGCCGCACATCCGCCCGAACAGTAAAGTCGCGCCCAGCAGTCTTTACATTCTTCACGACTGTATACGTTACATTCCATAAACTCGTCCTGAATAGCGGTGTTTTTCACTCCGTCAAAAATATTACCAAGCAGGTATTTCTCATCTCCTACGAACTGGTGACACGGATAGAGGTCACCCCACGGAGTAACCGCCATATATTCAGTACCGCTTCCACAGCCTGAAATACGTTTATATATACACGGACCGCCCTGCAAATCTATCATATAATGGTAGAATGTGAACGGATTGTTCTCTTTTCTGCGTTTTATCATAAGCTCGGCTAGTTTTTCATACTGGTCGAACACAATAGGTAAATCCTCATATGTAAGCGCTGACTCATCGCTATCAGCACACACCACCGGCTCCATCGAAAGCTCAGTAAATCCTAAGTCAAGCATGGTTTTGATATCTTCTAAGAAATCAGGATTATGGTGAGTAAAAGTGCCACGCATATAGTAATCCTTATTGCCTCTTTTTTCGACGAGTTTTTTAAACTTAGGAACTATTTTATCAAAACTGCCGTTTCCTGAGTAATCTACTCTGAATTTATCGTGGACTTCTTTTCGTCCGTCTAAACTAAGCACAACGTTGCTCATCTCTTTATTTGCAAAATCGATTACATCATCGTCTATGAGCATACCATTAGTGGTGAGTGTGAAACGGAAGTTCTTGCCTTTTTCTTTCTCGATAGAACGTGCGTATTCGACGAGCTTTTTGACAACGTCAAAATTCATCAGCGGTTCACCACCGAAGAAGTCTACCTCGAGATTATGTCTGGAGCCTGAGTTTTCTATAAGAAAATCAAGCGCACGTTTTCCTACTTCAAAGCTCATCAGCGCTCTCTCGCCCTGATATTTTCCCTGTGACGCAAAACAGTACGCACAGTTTAAATTACACGTATGAGCTATGTGAAGACACAGCGCTTTTACCACTCCTGCGGTCTTGCGTTTAAGCTCTCCCGCCATAGGCTCAAATGTGTCTTTAACGAAAAGCTGACCGCTTTCTTTAAGCTCTACTATCTGAGCGTAGCATTCTTCTATGTCTTCCTTATTTATATCTTCGCTGTCTGAGTACTTTTCACACAGCTTTGAAATTATAGTATCCTTTGATTCTTCTTCAAACATAGCGATGATATCATACGCTACGTCGTCTACTGCGTGCACAGCACCCGAGCACACATCGAGCACTATGTTGTATCCGCCGAGTTTATACTGATGTATCATAGTAAGCACCTACCCATATCATAAAAAATGCCGCCCTGACGAGCGGCACTTTCCATACACTTAAAATTACTTGCTTTCCTTTTTGCTCTCGCACTTCTGGTTAGCAATACCGCAGCTTGTTTTACAAGCAGACTGACAAGATGTCTGGCACTCGCCGCAGCCACCCTTCTTTGCGCTTTCGCAAAGATTACGAGTATTGATAGTCTTGATATGTTTCATAGTAGTAACCTCCAAATAATATTCTAGGTACATTTTATCGCAATTAGTGTATAAAGTCAATAAGTAAGTATATTTACATTATTGATAAACTCACCTTTTCTGTGGTATAGTAAATTAAAGGCAGGTGATATTATGAAAATAGCATACGCAGGGTTTGACCTTTTTTATCCGATGCTTGAATGTCTTTATGATAACGGATGCGAAATAGTGAAAATCTTTACGTGCAACGTGGATAACGATACTGAATTCAATACCGAAGTCACCGATTTTGCGCAAAAACACGATATTGCTATCACCTATGATAGAATTACAGAAAACGATATTATTGCGTTAAAAAACGATGGCGTTGATGCGCTGTTTTGCGCTGCGTACTATTATCGTATTCCTGTATTACCTGACTTTAAAATGATTAACGTTCACCCCTCACTCTTGCCTATGGGTCGTGGAGCGTGGCCGATGCCTTTATATATCCTCAATTCGTATGAAAAAGCAGGTGTCACCTTTCATAAAATGGCTGAAAATTTCGACGACGGTGACATTATTATGCAAAAGTCGTTTGAGCTTTGCGATAGCGACAATCTCAGCACATTCATGAAAAAAGCGTATGAGCTTTTACCATCTATGGTTAAAGACCTTCTATCTGATTTTTCATACCACTATGAAAACGCAAAACCTCAGACAGACGGAGAATACTGGAAAGCACCCGACGAAGACCAGTACACCATAGACGAGGATACTGACTTTGAAACCGCTGATAGAATCCTCAGAGCTTTCTACGGCTTTTATGTAACATATATAAGAAATGATGAGAAAATAAAGCTTAAAAACGCCGTCGCCGTACGTGGCGATAACAAATACGAAGAATTTAAGGTAAATGGCGGATATATAATGCTTATGTAGACGAAATATACTGATATTTTACACATAGAGGTGTTTTATGAAATACTATATTGAAGACCTTAACTATCAGATTGAAAATCACGCTGAAAAATTCATAGCATACTGCGAAAGTGAGTACGATAAAACGCTTTGTGAAATTGCTTTGGATATTGCTAAAAACTGCGAAAGTACTCCTGTGGTGCTTATATCAGGTCCATCGGGTAGTGGTAAAACCACCACAGCCTTAAAACTCGAGGAAAAACTCGACAGAATGGGACACGAATCCCACACTATTTCACTCGACAACTATTTTCGAGCGCTGAGTGAAGAAGAGCTTAAGCTATCTAAAGAGGGTAAAATGGACTTAGAAAGTCCTGACCGACTCGACGAAAACTACCTCAATATGCAACTGAAATGCATTATCGAAGGAATTGCAGTTGATATACCAAAGTACAACTTCGTTACATGCCAGCGAGAATTCTCAGGCTGGACACTCAAACGCAGACCGGGTGAAATCATTATTTTTGAGGGTACTCACGCATTAAATCCTAATGTCATAAAAGTACCTGACGAAAAATGTGCACGTATATATGTTAGTATCCGAAGCCAGTTTCACACAGATGACGATGAGCTTCGTTCGAAGGTAATCCGTCTTGCACGTCGCATGATAAGGGACCAAGAAACACGTGACAGAAACCCTTTAGATACTATTAATATGTTTAAAAGTGTAAACGAAGGCGAAGATGAACATATCCGTCCGTTTATGGGAAGATGCAACTACTCTATCGACACCGTAATTCCGTATGAACTGAATGTTTACAGCGCACTTTTACTAAATACACTCGACTGCTTACCTAAGACTATCGAAATTGAACAGCTATGCAGAGTAATTTCTCAGGCTTTACCGCTTGACACTTCATTAATACCGAAAGATTCGCTGATGCGTGAATTCATCGGGGGCAGCTCATTAAACTATTAGTATATAAATTAACGTCTTACGTACAAAGGGTGATACTATGAAAATTATGTTCATCGGTGCAGCGCACGAAGTAACGGGTAGCTGTACCTACATCGAAGTAGGAAACCACAAAATACTCATTGACTGTGGTATGGAGCAGGGGTTCAATGTTTTTGAAAACGTGGAGCTTCCTGTGTCCCCGAGTGAAATCGATATGGTGTTTCTGACTCACGCCCACGTTGACCACTCAGGACATCTTCCGCTACTGTATAAAAATGGTTTCACAGGTGAAATACTTGCTACTAATGAAACCGCTAATCTGTGCAATATTATGCTCAGAGATTGTGCACACATTCAGGAAAGCGAAGTTAAGTTCAAAAACAGAAAGAGAAAACGTGCATCGATTGATTTACTCGAGCCATTATATACACTTGAAGACGCTGAGAAGGTGTGCAAGCTTTTCAGACGATGTGAATATTCTAAGCCGATAGAGCTTTCTGAAAATATCGCTGTGCGTTTTACAGATGTCGGTCATCTACTGGGTAGTGCATGTATTGAATTATGGCTTACTGAAAATAACGTCACTAAAAAAATCGTATTCTCTGGTGATGTCGGCAACACCAACCAACCTATCATCAAAGACCCGCAGACAGTAGAAAGTGCCGACTATGTTGTGATTGAATCAACCTATGGTGACAGATTACACGAAGAAAGACGAGTAGACTCCATCAACGCTCTCGCTGACCATATCAGAAGAACTTTATCAAGGAATGGTAATCTCATCATTCCGTCGTTTGCAGTAGGTAGGACTCAAGAAATTCTGTACTTCATACGTGAAATTAAAAACTCGAAAATGATAGAAGACTGCGTCGGAGATTTTCCTGTGTACGTTGACTCTCCGCTTGCCAACGAAGCTACGAGTATTTATCAGCAATGCGATATGGAATGTTTAGACGATGAAATTCTAGAAGTTATGAAGCAGGGTGATAATCCGCTTATGTTCTCTAATCTGCACACTTACATTTCAACCGAGGAATCTATGAAATTAAACTCGGACCAGACACCGAAGGTCATAATTTCAGCGAGTGGTATGTGTGAAGCGGGACGAGTGTGCCACCATCTCAAATACAATTTATGGCGTAAAGAATGCACGGTGCTATTCGTCGGATATCAGGCTAACGGTACTTTAGGAAGACTTATCCACGATGGTGCACAGTCGGTGCGACTTTTCGGCGATGAAATCAGCGTAAACGCTGAGATATGTACACTTCAGGGTGTGAGTGGTCACGCGGATAAAAACGGACTTATTAACTGGCTTAGCGGATTCAAAGAAAAGCCTAAAAAGGTTTTTGTTAACCACGGTGATGAAAACGCGTGTGAAAACTTTGTATGTGAAATCGATCAGCTTGGATATAGTGCTTATGCTGTGTACAGCGGAACACAGTTTGACCTGATGAATGCCCAATTTATTGATAAACCAAGTGGTGTACGAATTGAGCGTAAATCATATGAGCAAAAAGCAAAAGGAAATTCGTATTATCACAACTTTATTGAAAGCATCAGAAAACTATCTTCCAGCGCAAAAGACTTAAGCGGTATACCAAATAAGGATTTGCAGAAATTCACCGAGCAAATCAACGCTCTGACAAAAGAATTCCGTAGTTATAAGTAAGAAAAAGCCCTTCCATTTCGGAAGGGTTTTCTAATTTACATAGAATTTTACATTTATTAGTAACAATTTTGTCTAAAAGGTTGACGAAATGTCGTTTTTTGCTATAATCGATACATAAGCAAAAATAGAGGCGCGGTGCTTAAGAGTAGTACACTCTATGCGCGAATTTTTGAGTGTGTATGAAAGGAATCACCGCCGAAGTCCCGATATTTTCGCAAAACGTCGGGGCTGGTGTAATACAGAATATGTATTACACTGTCACCAATCATCGGTGGAGTGCTATTTTGGTTGAACGTTTTGACCGTGGCACTTATGCCACGGTTTTTGTTTTTTTATAACAATTTAAGGGGGACATTATTATGTCAAAGACTAGTAAGATAGTTTTAGCTATTGCAGCTTTTGCTATCGTAGGCTTGCTTGTGTTCGCTGCTATTTCAGGCGGATATTTAGGCACAGTTTCATGTATGGATTGTCACGGAACCGGTCTTGTTGAGGAAGCTGCGTGTGAAACATGTGGCGGCGAAGGTCAGGTTCAGGGTACTATGTGGGCTTTGCTTCCACCTGTTATCGCTATCGGACTTGCACTCATCACTAAAGAAGTTTACTCTTCACTTTTCATCGGTATCGTTACTGGCGGTCTGCTCTATTCAAAGTTCAGTTTTTTGGGTACTATGGACACTATCATCAACGATGGTCTTATTCCTGCGGTTTCTGACACAGCAGGTATCTTCATCTTCCTCGTTGAACTCGGTATACTCGTAGCTCTCGTAAATAAAGCTGGCGGTTCTGCTGCTTTCGGTAAATGGGCAGCAACTCACATCAAAACTAAAGTCGGTGCTATGCTCGCTACTTTCGTTTTAGGTGTACTTATATTCATCGATGACTATTTCAACTGCTTAACAGTAGGCTCAGTTATGCGCCCTGTGACAGACGCTCATAAGATTTCACGTTCAAAGCTTGCATACATCATCGACGCTACCGCAGCTCCTGTATGTATGATAGCTCCTATCTCATCATGGGCAGCAGCTGTTGCTTCATACGCTGAAGACGGAAAGGGCTTAGACCTTTTCATCGCAGCTATTCCTTACAACTTCTACTCACTATTAACATTTGTATTCATTATCGCTATCGCATTCATGGGCTTTGACTATGGTAAGATGGCTATGCATGAGTACCGTGCACGTGAGTACGGCGACCTTTTCTGCGGTGAAAAGCAAGAAGGTGAAGATGAGGTTGCTAACCCTAATGGTAAAGTAATTGACCTTATCTTACCAGTTGTTATCCTTATCGCTATTTGCGTATTCGCTCTCGTTTACAACGGCGGTATTTTAGACGGTGTATCTTTTGTGGACGCTTTCGCTAATACTGACGCAACAGTAGGTTTACCATGGGGCGGTCTCATCGCTTTAGTTGTTACTATCGCTTACCTTATCGCTAGAAAGGTTGTTACTTTCAAAGAATCTATGGACGCTGTACCAAAGGGCTTTATTGCTATGGTACCTGCTATTCTCATTCTCACATTCGCTACTTCACTCAAGAACATGACAGGCTTACTCGGTGCTAAGTACTATGTCGGCGACCTTATGAATGGTGCCGCAGCAGGTTTACAGAACTTCTTGCCTGCTATCATCTTCTTAGTAGCATGTGTACTTGCTTTTGCTACCGGTACATCATGGGGTACTTTCGGTATTCTTATTCCTATCGTTACATACCTATTTGCAGCAGACCCAAGCAACCCACTGATGATTATCTCGATGTCAGCTTGTCTTGCAGGCGCTGTATGTGGCGACCACTGCTCACCTATTTCTGATACTACTATCATGTCATCAGCAGGCGCTCAGTGTGACCACATCAATCACGTTTCAACTCAGATTCCTTATGCTATCACAGTAGCAGCTATTTCTTTCGTATGCTACGTTTTAGCTGGATTTATAAAGAGCTGGTACATCGTTCTCCCTATCGGCGTGGTTTTGACAATCGGCACTCTCTTCGTTATCAAATCAATGACTAAGAATAAATCATACGAATAATCACTAACGATTATCAAAGCGGTCACCTTTTGCGGTGGCCGCTTTTTCTTGCTCAACATGCCGTTATGTGATATACTTTTGGCGGTGATTTTATGACTAAGGATAAAACAAAAATCGGTATTATTCAGATGATAATTTGCTCGGTACTGTGGAGTACGGCGGGACTTTTCATAGGAAAAATCGATCTCAATCCGTTTGCCATAGCGGGGTATCGCGGCCTTATCGCAGGTGTCACAATTTTAGCGTTTATGATAATTACAAAACATAAAATCGTTTTTACTAAAAAGTCTCTTGTGAGTATGCTATTTGTTTCGGGAACCGCGTTATGCTTTGTGTGTGCAACAAAATATGCAGGGGCTGCTAATGCGATAGTTTTACAGTACACGGCTCCGATATACATTGTGATTTTTTCGGCTATTTTATTTAAGAAAAAACCTTCGAAAAATGACCTTGTTACTGTTATTTTTACGCTCATCGGTATTGTGCTTTTCTTTATAGAAAGCCTTGAGGGAGGAAATCTTCTCGGAAACATACTGGGGCTTGTAGCGGGCGTTTTTATGGGCACAATGTTCATTTGCATCGGAGAGTGTGATAAAAACGAAAAACTCTCAGGCATTATGCTAAGCCAGTTTCTAACAGCGTTCATCGGAATTTTTATGTCGCTATTTATTGATAACAGCTTCACTCTCTGTTTAACACCATGGCTTTATCTTTTGTTTCTCGGTGTGTTCCAGCTTGGAATACCGTATGCATTATACGGACTAGCAAACTCTAACTGTCCTGCGCTGCTGTGCTGTCTTATCGCGGCGATAGAGCCAGTGTTAAATCCCGTGCTTGTTGCAATAGCAACTGGGGTTGTTCCTTCATTGCTTGCGATACTAGGCGGTGTTATCGTAATACTTACCGTTACTATAAATTGTGTCATAAACGCAAATAAACCAGAATCTGTATAGATTTTATTCCACCACTCGAATGCGGGTGGTGGTTTTTTGTGCGTTTTGCTGAAATAAATTCCTGAATTTAGATAAAAACTATTGTAATATCCTAATAAAAATTGTATAATGTAACCACTAATATATGGAGGTAAACGTATGAAAACAACAAAATCTCTGCTTTATAAAGTAGTTTCTGTTGCACTTATACTGACTATGCTTTTAGCTACTATGCTGATAGCTCCACTTTCAGTATCCGCTGCAACCACCTACTACCTTAGAGGCACATTCAACAACTGGGGTGCTGATTCTGCTTATGTACTTAAAGATAACGGCAACGGCACTTACTCTATCACAGTTTCTCTTGATGCGGGCAGCTATGAATATAAAATGGCTGTTGAGGACTGGTCATGGTCCGTACCAGGTGGTGCTAACGCAAAGCTTACTCTCACCTCTCCTTCATTGGTAGAATTCACCATGAATCCTTCCGCTAACACCCAAAATTATAAACTCGTTACTGCTCCTACTGATGACGTTTTTGTCAGAGGTACTTTTAACGACTGGGAAATCACAGACCCAAAAATGACTACTATCGGCAACAATTGCTTCTATCAGACAGTTACACTTCCAGCTGGCACTCATGAGTATAAAATTGCTGTTGAAGATTGGTCATGGGCTGTTCCTAGCGGAGATAACGCTAAAATCACTTTATCAAAGGAAAGTCAGGTTCTCTTTGAAGTAAGCACTATGACAGGAGCCTTCAATGCTACTGTTCTCACAGGTGACACTAAGAATCTCTACTCTTTCTCAGAAACTCAGGAAAACGTAACTATCAAGAGCGCATGGGACGATCATGCTGCTCAGGTGCTGTGTGAAAAAGACGGCAAGCTTTCCTACATCAGCTCAAGTAACGCAAACTTTGCGAACAGCGATGCTACATGGAACTTCATTCCAACTGATGACCCTAAGGTATGCTATATTCAGAATGCTAAAACAGGAAACTATCTCTACGTTCCTGACAGCAAAGCTGACTCTACCGTATTAGCATCTGCAGATGGTAATAAAGAAGAAAATGGTAAATGGTTTGTAGATAACTCAACCGGTAACTACCGCATTTACAACTACGGTTCTACTTTACTTTCACTTAATACTGAAAGTCAGAACGGATATGTTCAGGCTACTCACTATCCTGCTTTCTACTTAAGCTCACAGTTTGAAATTGATCTCGACTATGTATACGGTTACTCCTATACACTGCGTCCTGACGGTATTGATGATACTAAGGGTACAGTTACTGTAAACTCACCTACTTCTATCACATCAACCACTTCAGGTACAGCAAAAACATGGAATCAGAAAGAAAAAACTTCTGATATGCCTGTATTTAAAGCTCCTAACACTCCTTTAGCAGAGGCTGTATATAACCTCACTATGGAAGAAACAGTTATCAATAAATTCGAATCAGAATTCGGTACTGCTTTCTACACAGGTGAAACATGGAGAAAAGTATGGACAAGAGATACAGCTATGGCGTGCGAATTCTCTTTAGCTGCTATCTATCCTGAAATTTCTCTTAACTGTGCTAAAGAAAAAGTAGTAGAATTTGACGGATTCAAGGTATTTGAAGAAGACACTGGTACAGGCGGTTCTTACCCTGTATCAACCGATAAAATCATCACATATCTCTCAGTATGGGAAATTTACCTCTCAACCGGTGATGAATCTGTTCTTGAGTACTTCTACGACATTTGCTTAGATAATATCAAACAGGACTACAACACAGTATGGGATGCTGAATCAGGACTTATGAAGGGTGAAACCTGTGGTCTTGACTGGCGTTCACAGACATATCCTGACTGGATGGGCAACGAGGTTGAGGAGTCTCTTGCTAACATTGCTGAGGGTAAAGCAGCCAGCGTTAACCTCATATATCTCGGCGTTTTACAGAGAATGATTAAAACTGCTGAAATTTTAGATAAAAACGATACTGCTTACTTACAGGAAAAATACGATGCACTTTATGATGCGGTTACTACTCGTCTGTGGCACGATGAACTCGGTTGCTACGCTGCGTGGGAATACCCAAGCTACATGGGCGCACCGCTTCCATATAAGATTGACTGTATCGCTAACGGCTACGCTTTATGGTTCGGTATCGGATCAGAAAGCCAGCTTAAATCCATCGCTGAAAACTATCCACTCGTTACATACGGTGCAAACGTTGTTTACCCTAATAAACAGGGCGAACTCGAACACAAAGACAGAATTTATCACAACCGTGGCGTATGGCCTGGTTGGGAAGCTCAGCTGATGCTTGCTGGTGCACAGCACGGCCACGATGAACTCTCAGAAGAAATCTGGAACTCATGTATCACAGCAGCTGCTACTTCTCTCGTTAACAAAGAGGTTGTTGACTTCACTACCGGTGAAGGTATCCACGTTAACCACCAGTTATGGTCAATTGCTGCTACACTTTCAGGTTACTATAAAGTGCTCTTCGGTATGATTTACGATACTGACGGTATAACATTTGAACCATACGTTCCACAGTGGATGGAAGGTCCGTTCGAGCTTAATAACTATAAATACTGCGATGCTACTATCGACCTCACTCTCACCGGTAAAGGCTCAGAAATTGTTTCTATCACAGTAAACGGCGAAAACGTAGGCACTTCTTACACTCTTCCATTTGGTGCTAGTGGTAAGTACACTATCGACATCGTTGTTAAAGAAAGTGCAAACGAATATACTGACGAAAAAGTTAACTTAAACGATGAGAAAAACCACGTTATCTGCCCTAAGATGCCAGTAGCTAAGCTTTCAGGCAATAAGCTCACATGGGGCGCTCAGCCAGGTTGCACATACAAAGTATGGACAGGTTCTGAGTACATCGACGTTGATACTAACTCTTACACTATCGACCCTTCTGTTTACGGTGCATACTCAGTTGTAGTAGTTTCAAGAGATGGTGTATGGAGCGAAATGAGCAGACCTATCGTTGTAAGCCCTGACAGAATCAAGGTTGAGGCTGAAAGCTGTACACTAAAGAACCTTTCAAAAACTACTGTAAGCGGTAAAACTGTCGTAACTGATACATTCGCTGCTAACCTCGAGAGATCTCTCACTATGAAGGTAGATATCAAAGAGGCCGGCCAGTATCTGTTCTACGCTTGCTACAACGACTTTAGTACAAATGATCCTACTTCATGTTCTAACTGTGCTATCCGTTCGGTATTCGTAGACGGTAAAGACGTAGGTGCACTTGTATTCCCTGTTGTTAACTACGACTTCCAGACAAGTACACACCTCCTCTTACAGCTTTCTGAAGGTTCACACGAAATCGTAGTGAAGTATGATAAAGCTAACCACTATGACTCTAATATGTCACAGGATAAGCACACATACGGTAGTGAACAGTACAGACCTGACAACAACGTCCAGTACGATTACTTTGTACTTGATAAGGCTGACAACATCTGTGTTGGTAGTGACACTTATTTAGTCGGTGACGCAGATGCTAATGACATCGTTGACGTAATGGATGCTACTTTAATTCAGAAGTGGTCTAATCAGGAAAAGGTTACTATCGATGAGCTCGCTGCTGATGCTGATACAGACGGTTATGTCAACGTAATGGACGCTACTGCTATCCAGAGATACGCAGCACTTTATAATGACGATAACTACATCGGACAGCTCAAAGCTAAATAATTATTTAAACATAAAAATGCCCCGAATGTTCGGGGCATTTTTCTTTGTCTGTATATTTTATCCTACATAAAGAAGGTATGCTGTATACGCAACATACATAGCGCACATTAATGCACCTTCCACACGACCGAGTTTCTTTCTTATAACACACATAATAAACATAAGTACAGTCATTACTAAAAGCAAAATAGTGTTAGCGATAGCTCTTGTATCTACCGTAATTGGTAGAATCGTACTTGATAAACCTAAGATAAATAGAATATTGAAAATATTAGAGCCTACTACGTTACCAAGTGCTAAACCACTCTCACCTTTTTTTGATGCAACGATGCTGGTCACAAGTTCAGGCAGCGATGTTCCGATAGCGATAATAGTAAGTCCGATGAATGTCTCACTCCATCCGGCAGCTTTAGCAATAACAGTAGCGTTATCAACAACTAAGTCTCCACCAAATATTACGGCAGCAAGGCCACCGACAATATACACTACACTAAGAAGTGGCGAAAGTGTTTTGAATTCCTCATCGCTTTCTTCCCTGTTTTTAATCGCTGTAACAACTAAGAATCCGATATATGACAACATTAGCACAAGCATCACTATACCATCAAATCTACTAAGCACACTACCTAAAAGCATTAGTATCAGAAGAATAACATTAGCGATAGCGTTAATCGGGAAATCTCGCTTGAGTATTGTTTTATCCAGTACAAACGGCTTTATCAAGGCACATGTACCAACTACAACCAACATATTAAATATATTAGAACCTACCACGTTACTGATGGCTATCTCGTTACTTCCAGCTATACCTGCTGTGATACTGACAGCAGCTTCAGGAGCCGATGTTCCCATAGCAACGATAGTCAGACCGATTACTACTGACGGCACTTTCAGAAGCTTTGCCACCGACGAGCTACCGTCAACGAAAAAGTCAGCGCCTTTAATAAGTAATATAAAACCTAAAATAAGTAATAAAATATTTAGTACTAACATAACTACCTCCGCAACTATTAAAATTATACCCATATATCGCACAGGCATTAAAAGTCATAAAAAAAGACTCCTACTGCGATATACGCAGTAAAAGTCTCGTCTCAAAACCAAATAAAGTTTCGGGTATGATCCGGTATTTCTACGAGATGACGAATCATACCGCAGTAAAAACTGCTTCCTACTCCCCTTTACCTGAAAACTATTATATTCCCGACTTAAATAAAAGTCAAGATAAAAACAAAAAAGCCCCGACATCCGGGACTTTTAAGTGTCATGTTCATTTCAAGCGACGTTATCAAATTCCTCGTACTCGCATTTTACTTTCAGAAAATCACCCTCAACAATAATATCAATAGCAGAAATTCTTCTTTCAGGGTGTGCTTTCAAAAGCTCGTTTACATACATTTTTACAACTTTGTCTGATACCTTTTCGCCCATTACGTTAATACGCATAATGTAGTCCTCCTAACTTAAATTTTCCTAAAGTTATATATAAATCATCGTGTGAATTATTATTTATCTTATGGTTATATTTTAGCAGACGGGAGTAAAAAGTTCCAGTTACACCTTTATATATCCGACTTACATTTTCTTCATCGTTAATTCCGTTTGGGATAATAAAACTTTCACTCTGTAATAGTTAATTCTCTAATGGATAAAAAGATTTCAGTCTGTAATAGTTAATTCTAATAGCGAATTATTCGAACGCTTGTTCGAAATTTAAGCGCCGAGGTGCGCAGCCCTCAATAAGTCGAGGTCGAGTCTGTATTTTTGAAGTTGACAAAGTCAACGTAGAAAATCAATGCGAGACTGTGGACTTTTGAGGAATAGCGGAGCACAACGAGGCGTGATATTTTAAGCGCCGAGGCTCGGAGCCTTTTAAATCTCAATATGATCGAGGTCACGAGATAAAAAATCAAAGAGTACATATATTCTTTGATTTATCTCGTTACTGAGGAACAGTAGAGATTTAAAAGAGATGCGAGAACATACGAGGCGTGACATCTAAGCGTCCGAGGTGCGCAGCCCTTAAATATTTCGTAGGGGACGGCTACCAGACGTCCCGTAAGCAGGGCGTTTATGGAGATGTATCATCGCATAAGGAGTGGGAGCGTGTGACAATCCCTCCCCCTCGTAACACTCGGTACCTCCCTTTGCACAAGGGAGGCATTTTGGGGGTAATGGGTGCTACGCACTTGGGACGTCAAGGTTGCCGTCCCCTACCGATAATGGTTTTTGTTTGTGCTTACGCACAAATACGACCAATGGTCGCCACTACGTATAAAACAGACAGAGGACAAAAAAGATAGAACTCTTTATCTGTTCCTTTCCTAAACAGATAAAAAAGGCACACCTGAAAACTCAGATGTGCCTTGAATATATCTAATGTTTAATTAACCTAAAATTGAGAAGTTAACAACAAGTGCTGCGAATACGATAGATACCATAGAGAGCAACTTGATAAGAATGTTGATAGATGGACCTGATGTATCCTTGAATGGATCACCTACTGTGTCACCAACAACGGCAGCTTTGTGCTGGTCAGAACCTTTACCGCCGTGTACACCTGACTCGATGTACTTTTTAGCGTTATCCCAGGCACCGCCTGAGTTAGACATAAATACAGCGAGCAAGAATCCTGTTACAGTAGCACCTGCGAGCATACCAACTACACCCTTAACGCCTAAAATCATACCAACTGCTACTGGAGTAACAACAGCTACGATAGTAGGGAGAATCATTTCCTTTAAGCTTGACTTAGTACAAAGGTCAACACATCTAGCGTAGTCAGCTTCTGCTTTACCATCGATAAGACCTGCAATCTGCTTGAACTGACGTCTTACTTCAATAACTACTGACTGAGCAGCACGTCCAACAGCGTCCATAGTGAGAGCTGCGAATACGAATGGTAAGCAAGCACCGATGAATAAACCAACGAGTACGAGCGGATCCATAACTGTGAATGTAGAGAAGTCTACATCTGAACCGACTTCCTGAGCTTTCTCGATATATGAAGCAACAAGCGCTAAAGCTGTTAAAGCAGCAGAACCGATAGCAAAACCTTTACCGGTAGCAGCAGTAGTGTTACCAAGAGCATCGAGTGCGTCAGTTCTCTGTCTTACTTCAGGCTCTAAACCTGCCATCTCAGCGATACCGCCAGCGTTATCAGCAACTGGGCCGTAAGCGTCAGTAGCGAGTGTAATACCGAGTGTTGAAAGCATACCAACCGCAGCTAAAGCAATACCGTAAAGACCCGCAGATGCGCCACCTGCTTCAGTAAGGTCGCCTGCTGATACAAAGTAAGCAACAAGTACGCATGCACCAACGATAACGATAGGAAGTACAGTAGAAAGCATACCTAATCCTAAACCACCGATGATGATAGTCGCTGAACCTGTTTCTGATTTAGCAGCGAGGTTTTTGGTTGGCTTATAAGAATCAGATGTGAAATACTCGGTTGAAAGACCGATAAGCACACCTGCAAGTAAACCTGCAATAATAGCGAAGTAGAAACCTAAGTTAGCTTTACCTAATACAAAATAGATGAGTGGGAAAGCAGCGATAGCAATGATAATCGCTGAAAGGTTAGTACCACGTGAAAGTGATTTGAGCAGAGTTTTCTGTGTTGCGTCTTCTTTAGTACGTACAAAGAATGTACCGAAAATAGAGCAAAGAATACCGACAGCAGCAATAAGCATAGGTACAGCCATAGCTCTGAAGCCAAATGCACCATCGTGCAAATTAGAGAATGCAGCAACACCTAAAGCAGAAGCTGAGATAACTGAACCAACGTATGATTCGTAAAGGTCAGCACCCATACCTGCAACGTCACCTACGTTATCGCCTACGTTATCAGCGATACAAGCAGGGTTTCTAGGGTCATCCTCAGGAATACCTGCCTCAACTTTACCTACGAGGTCAGCACCAACGTCAGCAGCTTTAGTAAAGATACCGCCACCAACACGGGCAAACAACGCCATAGATGAAGCACCCATACCGAATGTCAGCATAGCGCTGGTAATCTGGGACGCGTCACATTTGAATACAAATCTCAAAAGGAAGAACCAGATAGAAATATCTAAAAGTCCTAAACCTACTACGGTAAAGCCCATTACTGAGCCTGCAGAAAACGCTACTCTTAGACCTTTATTAAGTCCTGTACGACAAGCGTTAGCAGTACGAGCATTAGCAGCAGTAGCAATTTTCATGCCGATAAATCCCGAAAGTCCTGAGAACAAGCCACCTGTGATGAACGCAAACGGTACATACCAGGTAAGCATCGAGAATGCCGCCATAGCGCAGAGAACGAGGAACATTCCACCGAAGAAAACAGAAACGATAGTGTACTGTCTTTTCAGATATGCATTCGCACCCTTACGGATATTAGCGGAGATTTTTTTCATTTTTTCTGTACCCTCATCGAAGCTGAGCACTCTTTTTGCCATAATAACCGCAAAAACAAGAGCCAGAATCGCACCGACAAAGGTTGCAATTACAAGATAGCTTTCCATAAAAATGGCACTCCTCCTTATCATATATACTTTAAAATTTTACATCAACGAAAGTCTAATGTCAACAAACAAGCGATATTTTCGGCTTTTTATTGAATTTTCTCATATACTTCTCTTTATTATGTATATAATTATAAAAAAATAGAGGGTTTTTACGCCCTCTATCAGTGTTTACTATTTAGCTTGAGCTAAAAGATTTTTATCTCTTTTTGCAAGTGTACCATATTTTTCAGCCGTAATTACGCTGACATCTTTTATTGTTTCACCGTCTATCTGGACATCTTTAGGGCTGTCAAACTCGACCCTGATTTCCTTACCGCTTAAAGTAACTACTTTTTTCTTATACTTTATGTGTTCACCTTTAAAAATGGACGGAAAAATCATCAGTGTCTGCAAAGCGTTAGTAGAATGTACAACACAGCACGAAATATCGTCTGAGTTTCTGTCTTGCTGAGGAGCAGGCATCATACCACCGCCATAGAAAAGACCATTCATCACAGGAGCCATCCACACACGTCTGAATCTTCTCATATTACCGTCAACAGTAACCGTAGCACCACACGGTTTATATTCTGTGAGCAGAAGTTTTATAGCAACAGTAGTGTAATTTATGCTCTGCTTTCCGTTTTCTCTGAGCTCTTCGGCTTTAGTGCACACTCTTCCGTCAATACCAAAACCGACGTTATTTATAAAGAGATACTCTTTTCCATTTATAGTTACCACAGGAAGATTTTCGATGTATTCGTTAATCTGCTTAATCTCTAAAGTATCGAATTCATCTTTACACACATCTCTTAAAAAGTCGTTTCCCGTACCGCCCTTGTACAAATATATATTATTTTTTATCTCATAACCTCTAAGATTATTACAGAAAACATTCAGGGTGCCATCGCCACCAATGAGTACTACCTCATCATCTGACTTTAGTGTATCAAAGAAGACTTTCATATTATCTATTTCCATCAGACTTTTTACACTGACATCTTTATTTTTAAAAATCTCCTTTGCTTTTTCTAAGAAAGAATCCGTATCACACGCACAGTGTGACTCAGGATTATAAAGAATGTATACCATTTTGCCACCTCATTTAAAATTGTAAAGTAGTATACCACTTTGATGTTGAATTTTCAACATATTTCGGCAAAATATTACTTTTTCACTCAGGCACCACCTGCACATTTATTGACTATAAAAGGTATATACTATATAATGTTAGACATCAAACAGTTTCCTGTCTAACAAAGGAGTCTCACTATGTCAGAAAAAGAAGTCGGAAGGTTACTCTCGGAAATCAATAACCTGATGCTAAGAGAAATTATTAACAACCCTCCATATGAAATTGAAGACGAAGGCTGTACTTTTACGCCTATATCGTACTCTGCATCGTGTGTAATGGCGTATTTAAACGACCATACAAACACCGATATATTTCAGCGTGATATAGAGCGTGAATTTCACGTGCGACGCTCAACTGTGAGCAAAGTTCTTACGTCACTAGAGCAAAAACAGCTCATCAAACGAGTAAAGGTAGAATATGACCGCAGACTTAAAAAAATCGTTCTCACCGATAAAGCGAAACAATTCACTCAAAAGCTTTCTGAGCATCGTATGGTTTTAGAAGATAAACTCACCCACTCTATCAGTGAGCAGGAACTAAATGCGTTTCGCACTACTTTAGAGAAACTGAAGCGAAATCTTAGTAAGGAGGAAAACGAATGAAAGAAATACTAAGAAATTTCGATAAAAAGAGCTGGCTATATGTATTGCTGAATTTTATCGTCATTTTTACTCAGGCTTTTTTAGAGCTTAAAATGCCTGACTATATGGCTGAAATAACCACACTCACCCAGACACAGGGGTCTGCGATGAGTGATATTCTAACAGCAGGTGCAAAAATGCTACTGTGCGCTCTGTTTTCGGTGGTTCTCGCAGTAGTTATTCATATGATTTCTGCAAAAGTTGCCGCGGATTACTCATTTCGAATGCGTGCAAAATTATACGATAAAGTGGAATCATTTTCACTCGAGCAGATGAATAAGTTTTCAACAGCATCGCTCATCACACGTTCCACAAACGACATCACTCAGGTCCAGAACGTCATCGTTTTCGGTATGATGGCTCTGATAAAAGCTCCTACAATGAGTATATGGGCTATCAGTAAAATCTCAGGAAAACACTATCAGTGGACGCTGACTACCATAATTTCGGTTGCGATAGTGTGTGTTGTACTGCTCATCTGCTATATATTTGCTCTTCCTAAATTCAAAAGGATTCAAGGACTTACCGATAATATCAACCGTATCACAAGAGAAAATCTCACGGGACTCAGAGTCACAAGAGCGTATAACGCAAGTGACTATCAGGAAAGCAAATTTGAAAAAGCAAACGAAGAAATAACTTCAAACAACTTAAGTGCACATCGACTTATGTCTATCATGGGTCCTACCATGGCAATAGTAATGAACGGTATGTCACTCGTTATATACTTTCTCGGTGCTTTTATCATCAACGAAACTGCACTTTCAGATAGAATCGAAGTCTTTTCCGAGATGATAGTATTCTCCCAGTACGCTATACACGTTATCATGTCATTTATGGTGCTGAATATGATATTCATTATGGCACCACGTGCTATCGTAGCCGCAAAACGTATCAACGAGGTTGTTGATACAAAGGCTACCATACTCGACGGCGAATATGACACAACCGACACCGATATAAAAGGTGAGGTTGAATTTCGCAACGTAAGCTTCAGATACCCTGATGCAGCCGACTACGTGCTCAAAGACATCTCGTTCAAAGCAAAAAAAGGTCAAACGGTGGCTATCATCGGCTCTACCGGTTGCGGTAAATCAACCCTCATTAACCTCATTCCTCGTTTTTACGATGCTACCAAAGGTGAAGTGCTCATTGACGGAATTAACGTCAAAGACTATACTCTTGAGGCTTTACACAACAAACTCGGATATATCCCTCAGAAAGCACTTTTATTCTCAGGCACAGTAAATTCAAACGTGGCTTTCGGTTCAAACGGAAAAGATGACTACTCAGAAGATGATGTAAAACGTGCCGTTAAAATCGCTCAGGCTCAGGACTTCGTAGAAAAAATGCCGTTTTCATACGATTCCGACATCACTCAGGGCGGTACAAACGTATCGGGTGGTCAGCGCCAGCGCCTTTGTATCGCACGAGCTATATGCCGTAATCCTGAAATCCTTATTTTTGACGACTCTTTCTCTGCGCTTGACTATAAAACTGACCGCATTTTAAGAAGTACACTAAAAAAGGAAACCGAAGGAACAACCAACATTATAGTAGCACAGCGTATCGGTACCATTAAAGATGCCGACCTTATTATTGTGCTTGATGAGGGTATAGTCGTAGGTAAAGGCAAACACAAAGAACTTCTTAACTCGTGCACAGTATATAAAGAGATAGCTTTATCTCAGTTATCAAGAGAGGAGCTTTCAAAATGATAGAAAAAAAGAAAACCATGGTAGGTGCTAATATCAAAAAAGCACCTATCACCCACAAAGGCGGTCCTGGTGGAAATAAATTCCACGGTGAAAAGCCGAAAGACTTCAAGAAAACATGGGGCAAGCTGATAAAATACAGCAAGCAGTACGTTGCACCTACTATAATAGCCATAATCTGTGCTGTAATCGGCACAATTATCGCCCTTTTAGGACCTCAGATACTTTCTCGTATCACTGACCTTATTACTCAGGGTCTGATGACAACAGTAGACACCGACAGCATTACAAAGCTATTTATTATTATGGTAGTGCTGTACGCTATAAGCTGGGTGCTCCAGTTTTCTCAGCACTTTATAATGGCTACGGTTACTCAGAAATTATCAAAAAGACTGAGAAAAGACATTATCGAGAAGACTAACCGTTTACCATTTTCGTACTTTGATACCACCAGCTACGGCGATGTGCTTTCGCGTATCACTAACGACGTAGACACCATAGGTATGACACTAAATCAGAGCATCGGTATGCTGGTTTCAAACGTCACTATGTTTTTGGGCTCACTTTTGATGATGTTTATCACAAACTACGTGCTAACATTCGTTGCGGTAGCTACTTCTATTCTCGGATTCTTTTTAATGGGCACTATGATGAGATTTTCTCAGAAACATTTCACACGACAGCAAAGGCATTTGGGTGCTATCAACGGACACGTCGAAGAGATCTACTCAGGTCACATGGTGGTAAAAGCTTTCAACGCAGAAAACTCATCAAAAGAAGAATTCCAGCGTATCAACCGACATTTGCGTGACAGCGCTTTTAAAGCGTCTGCTCTTTCGGGTATGATGCAGCCTATTATGACTTTCATCGGCAACTTAGGCTATGTTGCTGTTTGTATCGTAGGCGCGTTGCTCGCACTAAACGGTCATATCAGCTTCGGTGTAATCGTTGCGTTCATGGTTTACGTAAGACTTTTTACTAATCCGTTGTCCCAGATTGCTCAGGCTTTCACCAGCATGCAGTCTACTGCAGCAGCAAGTGAACGTGTTTTTGAGTATCTGAGTGCTACTGAGATGGCTGATGAAACTCATAAAGTAAAAAAACTCGACCCAGCCACCATAAAAGGCGACGTAGAATTTAGAAACGTCAAATTCGGATACACTAAAGATAAAACCATCATAAAGAACTTCAGCGCAAAAATCGACGCGGGTATGAAGGTAGCCATAGTCGGACCTACCGGAAGCGGTAAAACAACACTCGTAAATCTTCTGATGAGATTCTACGAAATTGATGATGGTAAAATCCTTATAGATAACACTCCTATCGATGAACTCACACGTGAGAATGTCCACGACCTTTTCTGCATGGTTCTTCAGGATACGTGGTTGTTCGAGGGAACTATCAAAGAAAACCTTATGTATTCCAAAGAAAACGTAACCGAAGAGGAAATAGTAAAAGCGTGTAAGGCGGTCGGAATCCACCATTTCATCAAGACACTCAAAGACGGTTACAATACGGTGCTCGATGATAAAACCTCGCTTTCATCAGGTCAGAAACAGCAGCTGACTATCGCAAGAGCAATGATAGAAAACGCACCACTTCTCATTTTAGACGAAGCTACCAGCTCAGTAGACACACGAACCGAGCTAATTATCCAGAAAGCGATGGATGAGCTGACTAAGGGAAGAACATCATTTGTTATTGCTCATCGACTTTCTACTATTAAAAACTCTGACCTCATCGTGGTGCTCAAAGACGGTGATATCGACTCTGTGGGTACTCACGAACAGTTAATTGAAAAGGGCGGTTTCTACGCTCAGCTTTATAACAGCCAATTTGAAAACGACTAAACCCTTGGGAGGTAATTATGAACAACTTTATTTATGACGTACCAACAAAAGTATATTTCGGAGAAAACGCAGTTGACAATCTTTCTGCTGAACTGAAAAAGTACGGAAAAAAGGTGCTTTTGTGCTATGGCTCAGGCTCTATCAAAAAATCAGGTCTTTACGATAAAGTAACAGAGTAGATAAAAGAAGCTTCACTTGAGCTCTTCGAGCTTTCGGGCATTGCTCCTAACCCACGAGTAGATTCCGTAAGAGAAGGCGCGAAAATCTGCAAAGAAAACGGTATTGATGTCGTACTTGGTGTGGGCGGCGGCTCTACACTTGACTGCACTAAATGGATTGCTGCTGCAGCGAAAGCAGAGCACGATGCGTGGGATTTCTTCAGCAAGTGGGTAGAAGTCAAAGACGCGTTGCCAGTTCTCACAGTGCTGACCCTTTCCGCTACCGGTTCCGAGATGAACTGCGGCGGTGTTATCTCAAACCCAAAAACAAAAGATAAAATCGGACGTCTTGATCGTAAGCTCTTACCAAAGGCATCATTCTTAGACCCGACACTCACCTATTCCGTTTCAGCGTATCAGACAGCGTGTGGCAGTGCCGACATAATAAGCCATATCTTAGAAGTGTACTTCTCACCTACTAAGGATATGTATATGCTCGATTCTATAATGGAAAGTCTTTTGAAGACCGTTATACGCTTTGCTCCGATTGCTATTCAAAAGCCTGACGATTACGAGGCACGTGCTAACCTGATGTGGGCTTCGTCGTGGGCTATCAACGGCTTTATTAAAGCAGGCAAAACTCACGAGTGGAGCTGTCATCCGATGGAGCACGAACTTTCTGCTATTTATGACATTACTCACGGTCTGGGGCTTGCTATACTTACTCCTCGTTTTCTCAGATACTGCCTTAATGAGCACAACGTAGATAAGTACGTTTCTTTAGGTGTAAATGTTTTTGATATCGATAAAAATCTTGATAAGATGGATATAGCAAATAAGGCTATCGATAAACTTAGCGAGTTTTTCTTTGACACCTTAGGTTTGGACGATACTTTTACTAAGGTAGGAATCAAGAGTGAAGACTACGCTATCATGGCTAAAAAGGCGTGCGAAGATGGCACTCTCCACGGCTTTGTAGATTTAAACGCTGAAGATATCGTAAACATCTTTAAAATGTGCGAATAATTACGGAGGCTATATATGAGAATTTGTGTTTACGGCGCGGCATCTGATGAGATAGACCACTCATACTTAGACAGCGCTGAAAGTTTAGGTCAAAAAATGGCAAAGCGCTCCCACTCACTCATTTTCGGTGGTGGTGCCAGCGGAATCATGGGTGCCGTCGCAAGAGGTATGAAATCAGGCGACGGGTATATCGTCGGTGTTTCTCCGAGCTTTTTCAACGTAGACGGAATTCTATATGACGAGTGCGACGAAATGATTTACACCGATACTATGCGTCAGCGAAAACAGAAAATGGAAGAATTGTGTGATGCTTTCATAGTAGGTGTGGGCGGTATCGGAACTTTCGAAGAATTTTTTGAGATACTGACACTTCGCTCTCTGGATCGTCATAAAAAGCCGATAGCTATACTTAACACAAACGGATACTACGATAGTCTTATTAAGTTTTTGGAAGATGGTGTTAATCAGAAATTCCTCAAAAAAGAAAATCTGGAGCTCTTCTTTATCAGCGACGACGAAAAAGAAATACTTGATTTTCTCGAAAACTATCATGACGATACTGACTATATAGAAAAAACAAGATTCAACTAATTAGATTTTCCACGCAAACAAAAAAGCCACTCTTTATGAGAGTGGCTTTAACCATATCTTATTCGAGGTGGTCAACCGCGTACTGTGCTTCGCTTTGAGTGAATTTTTCACCAAATTCTGAGATCAGCTGGTTATAAACCGCGTCTTTCGACATATTCATATCCTCGTAGTAAGTTTTAGCTTTTTCTAAAGCGTTTTTGTTCCAGTCTGCTTCTATATTATCGACCGCATACTGTGCAGCATCTTCAGGAAACTTTTCACCGTATTCAGACACAAGCTGATCGTAAATACCCTGCTTTGACATATGCATATAGTTGCTGTAAACCTCTGCTTTTTCCAGAGCGTTCTTATACTCAGTAGAAACGCCATCATCATTATCGTCGGATTTATTATCCTCAAATATATTAGACACTTTTGAATCCTTTTTATCAGCATCTTTCTCTGAGCCTTTTTCAGCGTCTTTTTCAGTAGACTTAGCTGATTTTTTATCCTCGTTAATACTTATTGATAATCCAGAGGTTTTATCGTTTTTCTCATCGTCGCTTTCAGTGTTAGCTGAGCTTATGGCAACAATAACAACCACAACGACTATAAGCCAGAACCACCACTTTTTAAAAATAGGTTGCTTATTAGTTTTTTGTGTCTGTGGCATCTGTGTATTTGTGTACGAAACAGTCTCAAGAGGTTGCTGTTCATGTTGTTGTGTTACAGGGCTACCACAAGAAGCGCAGAATTTTGCACCTTCAATAACTTCATTACCGCATCTAGGACAATACATCTTCATTCCTCCTTTTTTTAATGATAGCTTATATAATAATAGATGTCAATCAGAAATCATTACCGTACCAATACCACAAAAAACGCACCGTTTGCTTATCAATAAAACGGTGCGTTAACTTATAGCGTTTTTAAGTAATCAATTAAATCCAGATAATTGCCTTTTCTCATATCGGTAATATCGTGGTTTCTGACGTTAATTAGTCCGTCGGTGAGTAAAAAGGTATCCACACCGAGTTTCTGACACGGGAGAATATCCTCGTTAACATCGTTACCTATCATTAAAGTATCTTTTGGTGTAGCAGAAAACTTTCTCATTATTTCCTGATAGTATCCGATGTTAGGTTTACAGTATGAGCTATTATCATACACGGTCACATGGTCAAAAGCACTGTCGCTGATACCAATCCATGAAAGACGTTTTCTCACTGCTTCGAGCGGAAACATAGGCTGGGTAGCTACTACTATGAAGTCGGCTTTTTCACGCATAAGAGATACTATCTCTTTTGAATATGGGTTACCAGAAGTAGCTTTCTTTATGCTGTTATATCTATCTGCGTATACACTCGGAAAAATCTCGATAGCTTTCTGTGCATTTTCTCCCATGAGGGCCTTGAAGGTTTCTTCAAACGCTACTGAATTTGTCACCTTGCCGTCATTTTTAGCCATAGCGTAAGATGCCTGCATAGTAGCTTTAGCAACAGCTTTTCCATCAAAGCCGTGTTCATAAAAAAGTTTAGCAATTTCCTTTACGTATAGCTGTATATACTGATCCT
>JAFVVB010000109.1 GCA_017502425.1 Ruminococcus sp.
CTTTTTTGACCAGCCGACATTCTCTAAATTACCAGCCATTCTACTTTGACGATAAAGATAATATGGAACATATGAATCTTCAAGTAAAACCCTCTGAGAGTACTCAAGCATTCTGGTAGTCCGATTCTTGATACCGATATCGATGCTGATATTTTCGGTATTAAGAGTTGAGCTACGTTTAAGCGCGAGAGTATGGATAGTAACGCTCTCAGGCTCAAGATTACGGATTTTATCTAAAGTATCTACAAAACTATCGTATGTATCACCTTTAAGTCCAGCTATCAGGTCCATGTTAATGTTATCAAAGCCACATTTTCTGGCTAAATGAAATGCATCAATCGCATCCTGAGCACTGTGGCGTCTTCCGATAATCTCGAGGACTTCATCGTTAAGCGTCTGCGGATTAATACTGATTCTAGTGACGTTATTTCGCTTGATAGCATGTAATTTTTCCTCAGTAATGGTATCAGGTCTGCCTGCTTCCACAGTAAACTCTCTGCACTTTGATAAATCAAAACTAGTGTTGATAACTGATAAAACTCTATCCATCTGCTCAGCGCTCAAAGTAGTAGGCGTGCCACCGCCCATATAGACGCTCTCGAGTTTAAGTGACAGTTTCTTAGCAATATCAGCAGTAACTTTTAGTTCTTTGCACAAAAGCTCAACATAATCGTCAATAAGGTGTTTTGCTTTTTCGATAGATTGGGACACAAAAGAGCAGTAGTTACATCTTGACGGACAAAACGGAATAGAAATATAAAGTGAAAAAGATTCTTTTTTTGATAGCGAAAGTATATCCCTTTCAGCTTTCTGCGTTATTTTAGCAAGTTCAAGCTTAGTTTCAGATACTTTCAGGCTTTCTTTAAAATACTCATACGCCTCTTCTTCCCCATAACTATCCACGAGTCTTCTAAGAAGTTTTATCGGTCTGACACCCGTCAGTATTCCCCACGGCAACGTCGTATTAAAATATTCGCATAAGATTTCATACAACAACTGCGCCATAAGTAATTCATCTGTTTTTTCGTCATTATTCTTATTTTCAGTCAATAATTTTTCAAAGTCATCAACGCTCATCTTCACGCTGATTTCGTCATCGTTACACGACGTGAGTATATACGGAGAAACAAAATCAGTACAGTCTTTTATTACGTTTATTTTATCGTAAGGAAAGAACGCACGCGTGAGATTTTCCATCTCATAGTGAAAACTATGATTATCAATATATAAATTCATGGTAATGCCTATCTCATAAAAGGATTATATTTACGCTCATCAGAAAGCTTAGTGCTGATATCATGACCCGGATAAACTGCGTAGTCCCCTTCTAAAGAACTAAGTTTCAACATAGATAAATTCATATCAGACATACTGGATGTAGGAAAATCCGTTCTACCGATAGAACGATAAAACAGAGTATCTCCTGAGAAAATGCAATCATCAGCAATATAGCAACCACTTCCTCGTGTATGCCCCGGTGTAGTGATAAACTTAAACTGAGTGTTCCCAAGCATAAAAGTATCTTCGTCTTCAAGTTTTCTATCGATCTCAAACTCGTCGATATGCAGATTATGCCACGCACTACCGTTGAGCTGAGGATTTTCAATAAGTCTGATTTCATCTATACCTGCGTATACTTCAGGCGAAAACTCATCAACCAACGCTTTAACTCCGCCGATGTGGTCAAAATGTCCGTGTGTAAGTAAAATATATTTAAGCTTACCGCCACGCTCTTTGACAGCATCTATGAGTTTTTCGCTTTTACACGCAGGGTCAACAACCGCAAGGTACGATGTGCTCTCGTCCTCTAAAAGGTAAGTGTTAGTATAAATATCGCCTAAAACAAATGTCGTACACTTCATTTTAAAAGCTCCTTTGAATCAAGCAAAATAGTAACGGGGCCATCGTTTAACAGCGATACTTTCATATCAGCTCCGAACACACCCTTTTTCACGTCATTCACACCATCAATTTTAATTCTTTCACAGAAATATTCATATAATTCGTTAGCCATATCAGGCGCACCTGCATTAATAAAACTAGGACGTCTTCCCTTTCTGCAATCAGCAAGTAAGGTGAACTGTGATATCACTAAAACGGAACCCGAAATATCACCAAGTGACAAATTCATCTTTCCGTTTTCATCTTCGAATACACGCATACCTGAAATTTTTTTAGAAAGGACATCAGCATCGGCTTTTGTGTCGGTATTATCAACACCGAGTAAAATCAAAAATCCGTTTTCAATTTTAGAAATGAGTTCACCCTCAACTACAACCTGTGCGTGAGTTACTCTTTGTAATACAGCTTTCATTTATTTACCTCTATTAATGTCTGGTGATAGAAACGATACCATTGATGGTAGCGAGTTTTGCCATAACGCTACGCAGATGATCCATGCCGTTAACGTCAATATTAGCGGATACAACCGCCTGACCATCAGGTAACTCTCTGGAATTGAGCACATGGATATATATGTGCATGGAACTGAGCAGATTAGTAACATCAGCGAGAAGTCCCGTACGATCTTTCGCAACAATCTCAAGCGTAGACTGGAATACTTCTCTGACATCTTCTTCCCAGTGGGCTGCTACCCAACGCTGTGGCTCTTCACAGTTTGAAATATCTTCAGGAACATTAGTACAGCTACGCTTATGAATAGAAACACCAAAACCTCTGGTGATGAATCCGATAATTTCGTCACCAGGTAGCGGGTTACAGCAACGAGAGAACTTAATAAGACAATCCTGCACACCTTCGACTGTAACGCCTGAACCAACATGTTTTTTACGTGGTTGCTGTGTAGGGTC
>JAFVVB010000110.1 GCA_017502425.1 Ruminococcus sp.
CTTTCTACGAAATTATTGAATATTAACCTCTTAACTTTAAAAACATAAAATCAGAATTGATTCATAAGAAATCTTAACAGCTAAAAGTACGTTCACTCACAGAAAAAAGGCTCCTTTTCGGGAGCCTTTTTCTTTTTGATTATATGTGAATAAATGTCACGTAAAGCGCTGTTATCTCGCTCTCAAGTTCACACACCTTATAGTCTAAGTGTAGCAAACTTAAAGCGTAAAAGCAATTAACTATGTGTTAATTTTTGCTATACATCGGCTTTTATGAAAAATCTGAGTCTAGTCATCGAACAGCGGGTTTTTATCAAAATCCTCAATATTATAACTTCTGCGTTCATTATTAAACACAATTCTTCTATTCTTATTATTCTTATCTTTCTTATTATTCTTATATTGTGGTTGATCGTTGGTTAGTTGTTGGTTAGTTGTTGGTTGATTGTTGGTTGATTTGTTGGCTACACTTTGATACTTTTCATAGCTGTTTACAGTAATAATCGTATATTTTGTGGTTGGTTTGATGGATATTTCGCTGGTTAGTTTTAAATGCTCTAACGCAGTTCTCACGTTCTGCTCCGTTATTTTCAGTTCCTGAGCGAGTCTTTTTCTTCCTGTGATTAACTGACCACGTTTTATAGTGTGATTTTCAAACTCACCGTCTTTGTAGTTAGCGTTGAGCAGTAAATGCAGAAAAACCCGTAGCGTATTTGCGTCTCGATACCACCGCCACGATAGTATATTTCTGTTGAGTTTTATGAATCCGTTTTCGTTCATTTTTCCACCTCTTAGTATTTAATCTTTCACTATTCCCTACTAAAGGCGGAAAAATTGCATAAAAGTATGCAACTATTTATTTTTTGAGTAAAATTTTGCTGAAAATACCCGTGAATTACTCGTAGTACATATATACAAATTACGCTTTGATTTTTCGTGTATTATTCGCATTGACCGTATAAATAAGTAGGTGGTAAAATATTACTATAAATTTTTGGGGGGATTTTTATGTTAAAACGAATGACTTCAATACTTCTTATTATGATAATGATGCTTTCTGTTTTTATTATCGCTCCTGTATCTTCAGCTTCTGCTGCAAGCTACAAGGATAACATCATCAACGCTGTTATCAACAACTCGAGCCTATGGTATAAATCAAGCTTCAAATACGGCTCAGTTATGGGTAACTGCACCTTTACTTTCCTTGACCTTAATATGGACGGTAATTTAGAATTCATCGTTGACACCGCAGGCGGTACTATGAGAAATACTTTCAGTCAGGCGTACTACTACTCAGGCGGTAAACTCATCAAAGCAGGCGGTGGCGAAAACACCGACGCAGGCGAGGGTTACAACTCACTTTACGGCATGGATTACTACTATAATAAGAGCACAGGCAAATATATGATTTTATGCTCTAACTACTTCCATGCATATTATGGTTCTAAGGGCGCTTACGGCACAGGTGGTAACTTCGAGCTTATTTTCGGTGGTAAGAACATATACGTTAAATACTACTCAGCGCACAACGTAACAAACGGTGTCAATTCGTACTACAACGGCGCCAAAGGATACGGCAACACCTCAGGTTACTCTAAAATCTCAAAGAGCACTTACGACTCTATCAATAAGAATAAAACCAAAAACTACGTTAATGCCAATATGAAATCAGTCACTATCGACCTGAACAACTGGCATAAGTGGTCTACTTCTACTAAGAAAGCAAAGCTTACAGAAGCTTATGACGGTTTCTCAGTGAGCAAAACCGTAGTTCCTACTCCTAACCTCAATAAATTCGAGGGCAGACCAGAAGGCGTTAAGCTCTACTGGAAAGCAGTATCAGGCGCTAAGAACTACCGCATATTCCAGAAAAACGGCAGTTCATGGAAGGCTATCGGAAACACAACCTCCACTACTTTTACTGACAAAACCATCAAGCCAAACGAAGCTAAAACCTACACAGTACGTTGCACCAGCGCTAACGGAAAATATTTCACAAGCTCATTCAACTCAAAAGGCCATAACTTCAAGTACGCTTCTACTCCTACACTAAAGAGTGCTGCATACGTTAAAGGCGGAGTTAAAATCACTTGGAATAAACCTAGCGGCGGCGTGAGGTATCGTGTATTTTATAAAAACGGTTCATCATGGAAGAGCTTAGGCGACACTACCGCTACTTCTTTCACCCACACTAACGGTACTATTGGCAAAAACTACACCTACACCGTAAGATGTGTATCTTCAACCGGTAAAAACTACACCAGCTACTTCAACTCAAAAGGTATTACTAAAACATTCAAAAAGTAATTACTGTTATTAAAAGGCATTATGAAAAGAATCGAAAAATTTTATGACTATATAGTAAAGATTTACTACGTAAACGTTTGCATCTACGGTAATAACTCTCCGTATGACCTTACTAACATCCCACCGATACTAAAAAACCTTGACAAAGCTATGTGCTATGATGCACTTTACGATTTTCTGATGAACGCCCCACCGTATCGCTGTGCTTTTCCGTATTCTTACACTACCGATAACCACGAAGACGCTATGGGCGCTTATAGAAATAAAGACCAGATAGCTTTAGTATTTGCACTTAACATATACGGTTCGATGTATCCGTCATTTGCGATAGATTTAAACGCTATGCTCAAAAAGCTCGCTCAAGGTAACTCAAAAGAGTACAAAGCCGCCATAGTATTAATTGAGGATCAGCTTCATCTGCAAGAGCAAGAAATAAGTCTCATAAACTTCGTTGACGAAGAACTTATTCGTTTGCTGAATTCAGCGACCGGTAAGCATAAAGCTACTGAACTTTTATTATGGTGGGGCACCACAGCTTTACTGACAAACTTATTGTTCTACGTGCTGTTTCCTTTGCTCGATGAAACAGCTGTTCTTATTACGTATTTACTTTTAGGAGCACTGTGTATCGGGGGTATAATCTCGACAGCATTCTGGGTATCTCTACCTACATTCAATGATGAAGTCATAGCAAAAGCCAGTAGAATACGCGGAATTTGTGTCGATTCGTCACTAGGCAGAGAATATGCTACTAAAGCCTTTTCTCTTGCTACCAACTACTGCCCACCTGATATACCGCTACCTTCATCACCTGTTAGTAGCGAAGGTTGTAACAGTAGTAGCTATGAATCAGAAAACGTTACTGAAACTCCATCGATAAATACACCTATCAGAGAAAACGAGACTTCTCTACCGCATATCAATATACCTGATGTAAAGCCTTTTAGTGAAAGCGGACCGACGGTACCGTATTTACCTAAAAAATATTAAATCAATAAGTATCCCCCGTAAAACGGGGGATATTTTTTAGGGCATAACCCTCCCCTGCAATTTCCCATCAACGTTTATGACCCCTTCGTAGGGGTCGGCAACCGCGTCGTCACAAAACCTGTCGATTTCGATTATGCTATCCGCAAAATCTACATCTTACGGCTTGCTCCTCCTATCCCCAAAATCTCAGATTTTGGGGTCCCCGAATTATTCCCGCGTGCGTAAGCACCCATAAAGGAAATCCCCACCCGAAAATTTTTTCAGGTGGGGATAATTTATACGTGTTATTACTATGCTTCAATTCCTGCTAGCTTCATCTGGATAGCGGTCGCGTCCATTACGGTACGCTCACCGTCACGGTCAAAGTCGGAGATAAATCTAAGCGCTTCATCTGTACGGCTAACATAAGCTCCATCAACAGAATCTTCTCTATCATACTCATCAAGCTGAGCCTGCACACGCTGAATAAATGTTGCGTCTAATACTGTGAATTTACTATCCTTGTCAGCATCACCGATAGGAACGCCTATCTGCTGTGCATAGATAGCATCTTCAAGTCCATCATACTGATTGAAATCCACTTCCATTATGTCTAAAAACTCGTCTTTGCTTACATCATAAACCCAATATAGTGTCGATGAGCCATAGTTGTAATTGTCGTACTTAGCTACACGGTCACCTACTATTACGTAAGTTTTCATAGGGTCAGGATAAACATACTGAGCGTATACCAGTACCCAGTCCATATCTCCCTGCTCATTATCATGATAGGTAATCTCGTCATAAGTATATACTTCGCCTACTATGTTCATTTGCTGAGCTAAAAAACGAGATTCATATAAATGGTTTTCATCAGGCTCAATATACACACCATTATACTCGATTGATGTAACTAAATCAGACTGAGATATTTTTTCAACTTCAGCTTTTGTAATAGTAACCATCACGGCAGATTCGAAAGATGTAAAAGAAGTAGTAATTCCTAAACTCTCAAGAATAGCTGTGTTTTTATCTTTGCAATACGCTGCTTTACATTCTTCATACGCTACTTCATATGCTTTTATCTGTGCAACGGTGGAGCTACCACTTAGCTCGTAACCACATTTTTCAATAGTAGCCTGAGTGATGATAGCATCAGCCTCGTCATCCATTTCGTAATCGAATCGGATAACCACATTTACCTCATCGTCATCATAGCGCATGTCTAAAACTTTTTGAAGTTCATAGGTTATTTTAGTATTTGACTCAGTTTCAGCAAAAACCTGGATAACAGTCATAGCTACTAATATAAATGCAATGAGCAGAATGCTGACTATTCTTTTCATAAAATCAACTCCTAAAAACATAAATAATATTATACTCTATCCTTCCACAGGGAATGAAGTTATTAGTAAAGCTATATAACTCTGGATATAGTATGCATCGTCTCCGTTCACAACACCATTGCCATCTACATCAGCGGCACAAAACTGCTCAGCCGTTAGCTCTGTTTGTTGAGTCATGTAGTTTTGGATCACATATGTATCCATCGGAGATATCGAGCCATCCATATCTACATCACCATAACGAACAATCTTTATATCAGTTTCAGCTTCGACTGACGTATCGGATGAATAAGTTGTATCATTTAATACAGCTTCACATTTAATGTATTTGTTCCTCTCATCTGAGGTTAATGTATATGCACTGGTATTAGCTCCCGTAATAACCTGCCAATTAACACCATCATCAGATTTTTCCCATACATATGAAGATACATTTGTAGCAGGCACTACCTTACCGTCAATATATGTAAGACTAGATGTTAGAGTTTGACCAACTGCTGTTTTGCCAGTTATCTCCATTTGTGCTTGTTCATAATTCTTACCACTCCAAGCATAGCCATAAGTTACAGACATATTTGATGGTGAGAGCTTATTAATTGCTACCCTATATCTTTTATTTGGTTCTAAGTTTTTCATATATGCCATTTGTTTATATGAATTAAGTTTTTCTGATTCTCCTATTTTTGTAGCTCCATCATATACACGTAATTCAAGTTCTTGTAAATTGCCTAGATAAATATCGTAATATTCACCAGGATCAAAAGGATTAGAAATACTGCCAGCATTAGCATTACTCTTGACAAAGTATGAATTGTTTATAAACCAAGCAATACTAACATTAACATCTTGCTTTTCATTTAATGTAAATCTAGTTGCTGTTGCTTCATTTGATTCTACAACTGTATTTTCACCGTAAGTGCCTTCCAATGCGATTTTCAACGCCCTATATGCATCTATCGCACCAGCACCCTGTTTCATAGTCAGCCCTGATTCTATCTCCTCTGAAGTTTCTTCACCATAAGGCGCCACTTTTCTATGGCATGAAGCCATCAATATTGCTTTTATAGTTTCAGGATGTGAAGCCAACGACTGTTTAGCTTCTAAAATTATAGATAATATACCTGTCAACGCAGGAGCCGCACTGCTAGTGTCTCCTGCCGCTATTACAACATCTGGTTTATATGTCGGCAAATCAGTCCCACTAATAGGGGCATATTTAAAATCAAACATTCTATCATCAGCAGGTGTGTTTCCCGATCCATAAGCGCCCACTGCAATAGTATTATATCCACAAGCAGGTGCCAACAGATTTGTAGTAGTTTCAGTAAAATTGCCAGCACTTGCTATCAATGGTACGTCGTAAGTATAGGCTAATGAGTCGAACCACATAGCACTACTTGACTGACTATAACTAGATGGTTCACCTAAGAAAGTACTTGCATTAATTATATGTATATTTTTATTTAACAATGTCCATTCAATATCATCGAATTGATAATCAGCAGTTGAATAAATATTAACATTACTTGCGTACTTTTGTAATGTAGATGCCACATAAATGGAATGATTACTCTTGTTATTATCCATTTCCTCTACATTATATGGTGTAATTTCACGTCCGTTAACTACAACAACCACTTTCGATAAATCTATATCGAAATTATCAATATCGTTAGCATCTGATCTAACATATGATTGTTCGTACATTAATACATTAATATTGTCACCAGTATATGAATACATCTGTTCAACAGCATCTACTTGCATTGTATCCTTATTCTTATCATATGTAGTAGTTGATGTAGTAGCGACTTCCTCATTAGATTCTTCTACATACAACATTATTCTAGATACATCATCGTTCTCTGAAATTTCAACTATCTCTTCTTCAGTCAAGTTCATAATAGCTGAAGGAGTCAGTATACTCTGGAATTCAATCTCATTGTCATCTATACCGAGATCTTTAATAATCTTCGTATTATTAGCCACATAAAGTTCGCTAGTGATAGAACGTTTTGCTCTTAAATAAGTATTAGTGCGTTCACGTTCCAGCTTTCGAGCATCTTTAGTATCCTGCATATATGCTTCTAATTCTGCTTTAGCTACACTACGTGTGGAAGAACTATCACAAACAGAAGCCTCATCCAATGCAGAAGTTAATTGAACTGTATCTACATCTACTTCTACGGATAAATCGTTCTTTGTTAGACCAGTTTGCTTTTCAACCATAGCTTCGATATTACTGTTATCAATATCACTAAACCAAACCCACACAGGAATCTTTTCATTAACGTTACACTCTAGCATTTTTTTACGTACCATATCATCAATTTTATCAGCTGGTGATATAGCTTCTGTTACGGAATCCTCTGGAGCTACCACCGCAAACGACGGCAGTATCGATATAGAAATGATAACGAGCACCATAAAAACCGATAAATTAATTTTGAACTTCTTCATAACAGTACC
>JAFVVB010000111.1 GCA_017502425.1 Ruminococcus sp.
ACTTCTTCATTTAAACCAAGGTTTAAGATGGTATCCATCATACCCGGCATGGAAGCACGAGCACCGGAACGTACGGAAACGAGTAAAGGATTTTCCTTATCGCCGAACTTCTTGCCTGTGATTTCTTCCATCTTTGTGATGTTTTCCATGATCTCAGCCTGGATATCCGCATTGATCTTTCTACCGTCCTCGTAGTACTGTGTACAAGCCTCAGTAGATACTGTGAAGCCCTGTGGTACAGGAAGACCGAGTTTTGTCATCTCAGCAAGGTTAGCACCTTTACCGCCGAGAAGCTCTCTCATTGTAGCGTCGCCCTCTTTGAAGAGGTAAACAAACTTGTGACTCATTGGAATCAACCTCCTAAAAATATTGTTAATAGGCCGCCATATAAAGCGCTCAGACACGCACTTTTTACTATGACCTAAACATGCCTGCAAACATTATAACAAATATGTTACTAAAATTCTATAATATATTTAAAAAAAATCTTATAAAAGTTGGTACTTTTTTTTGGTGATATTGTGAAATTTGTTTAATTTCATTTCTTTTTGCATTTTAGCCTTGAAATTTTGCAAATATATGCGATAATATTAGTATCTGTTATTATGCGAGGTGTAACATGGCTAAATGTGCTGTAATTCTCGCCGGTGGCGAGGGCAAACGTATGAAAAGTAATAAGCCTAAGCCTATGAGCGAAGTGCTGGGTAAACCGATGCTTCAGTGGGTTATAGACTCAGTAAGAGCAGCAGGTGTTGAAAACATCTGTGTCGTAAAAGGATATAAGAAAGAATGCATCGAAGAATACGTAGCTACTTTACCGTATAAAGTGGACACTGTTTATCAGGCTGAGCGTCTTGGTACAGGCCACGCGGTGATGATGGCAAAAGACTTTTTAAAAGAGCATAAAGGCGACGTTGTTATCCTTTGCGGTGACGCACCTTTTATGGATAAAGATACTATCGCTGACGCTTTTTGCGAACACGATAATAATAACTCTTCCGCTACCGTTATTTCGGCTGTTTTAGAAGACTCTACCGGTTACGGCAGAATCGTCAGAAATGATGACGGCTCGCTTAACGCTATCGTTGAGCAAAAGGAAGCAAACGAAGAAACTCTGAAAATCAAGGAAGTCAACTCAGGAGGATACTGGTTTGATACTGAAGACTTACTTTTGGTCCTTGACTCTATCACTTCTAACAACGCAGCGTGCGAGTACTACCTGCCTGATGCGCTGAAACTTCTCATTGAAAACGGTAAAACCGTAGGAGCGTTCACTGCTTCTTCTGCTGATACTGTGCTCGGTGCTAACGACCCTGCTCAGCTTGAAGAACTCAACCAGATCGCTATCAGAAAAGGATATAATTAATTTTATCAATATATCATCATAATCACACAAAAAGGGGAATAATCAAAATGAACTCACATGGTAAGGACATCAAGATTTTTACACTCAATTCTAACATCGAGGTAGCTCAGGGTATTGCGGGTTGCTTAGGTTTACCACTGGGTAAAAGCGACTGTGCTACTTTCTCTGACGGTGAAATCGCTGTTTCACTTCACGAATCTGTTCGTGGTAGCGACTGCTTCATCGTTCAGTCAACATGCTCACCTGTTAACGACAACTTAATGGAGCTTCTCATCATGATCGATGCTATGAAGAGAGCTTCTGCTTCTTCTATCACTGCTGTTATGCCGTACTTTGGCTATGCAAGACAGGACAGAAAGTCAAAAGCAAGAGATCCGATCTCTGCTAAGCTCTGTGCTGACCTTATTACAGCAGCAGGTGCTGACAGAGTCCTCACTATGGACCTTCACGCAGCTCAGATTCAGGGCTTTTTCAACATCCCTGTTGACCACCTCGTAGGTGCTCCTATGCTCGCTGAACACATGAGAAACAAAATCGCAGGTCACAACGACGAGTACGTAGTTGTATCTCCTGACTTAGGTTCTGTTACCCGTGCTCGTAACTTCGCTGCTAAAATCGGTTGCCCTATCGCTATCGTTGACAAGCGCAGACAGCGTGCTAACGTTTCAGAAGTTATGAACATCATCGGTGAAGTTGAAGGCAAGAAAGTTATCCTCGTTGATGATATGATTGATACAGCAGGTACACTGTGCAACGCTGCTAACGCTATCGTAGAAAAAGGCGGTGCTACTGAGGTTTACGCATGTGCTTCTCACGCAGTACTTTCAGGTCCTGCTATCGAGAGAATCAAAAACAGTGCTATCAAGGAATGCATCTTACTCGATACTGTTCCTATCAGCGAAGACAAGATGCTTGATAAATTCACTATCCTTTCCGTTGCTCCACTTTTTGCTGAGGCTATCGAGAGAATTTACGAAGACAAGCCTGTATCACCTATGTTCCTTTAATCAATAATTCGAGGGTGTCATTAGACGCCCTCTTTTATTTACTTAAGCGCCGAGGTGAGAAGCCTTAAATTTATCGTAGGGGACGCCAATATGGACATCTAGAGTGCAAAGCACCCACCATTAAAAAAAACGGCAACACTCGACGTCTCATTACAGGGCTTTTATGAAAATGCCCTATGTTTTTAAAAAAGCACTCGAATATACCATCAAATTTTTGGAGATTTATATGTTCTCAAAATTCAGAAACAATGCCCCAACGGGTAAAATCGAGTACCTTATCGTTGGACTCGGAAACCCGGGCAAAGAATACGAAAACACCCGTCACAACTGCGGATTTATCGCACTTGACTATATGGCTGAAAAGCTCGGGTGTAAAATCAATAAAATCAAGTTCAAAAGTACCATCGGAGAGTGCACCATCAACTTTCACCGATGCTTGCTGATGAAACCGTCTACTTTCATGAATTTATCAGGTCAGGCGGTTGTGGAAGCGATGAATTTTTATAAAATTCCGCCCCAGAATGTCATCGTGATTTTCGATGATATTTCGCTTGATGTCGGTAAGATGAGAATCAGAAGAAAAGGGTCTGACGGCGGTCAGAAAGGTATGCAGAACATCATCTATCTTTCAGGCTCTCAGGACTTTCCGAGAATCAAGGTCGGTATCGGTAAAAAGCCTCATCCCGACTACGATTTAAAGAAGTGGGTGCTATCGAAATTTTCAAGCTCTGACCAGAAACTCATCGCCCCACTTCTTGATAACATCGTCGATGCTGTGTCATACATGGTTGATTCTGACATCGATAAAGCGATGAATCTTTATAACTGCTGATATATCTGCCTTTTAAGGCATAAAATATACTGAGGTAATTAAAATGAAGTTCTTAGACAAAGTTATGCAAAACACTAAGGGCTTTTCTACCCTTAGTAACGCTATGAGCAAAACTTGTGCCTGTGCTGTCACCGGACTCTCAGGTGTACACAAAGCCAATATGATTTCTGCGCTCTGCCATTTTCATAATGTCAGAGCCTTTTGTGCTGTAAGTAACGAAGGCGAAGCTCAGACGCTGTGCAACGATTTGCTGACTATGGGTATGAAAGCGTGTGTATATCCGACACGTGACTTCACGTTCATGAATATTGAGGGCGAGTCCCACGAATACGAACATCAACGACTTAGTGTGCTGTCAAAGCTGCTTAAAAACGAATGTGATGTCGTTATCTCATGCTATGATGCAGCGGCACAGTTCACTATTCCGAAAGAAGTACTCAGAAAAACTTCGCTGAACTTAAAATCCGGCGACTGTATTAAACTAAGCGACCTTACCCATTCACTCATACTCTTAGGATATGAGCGTACTGAGCAAGTAGAAGGTGTCGGTCAGTTTGCCGTAAGAGGCGGTATTTTAGACCTGTTTATGGTTGATAGCGAAGCTCCGGTTCGTATCGAATTCTGGGGTGATGAAATTGATACCATCAACTACTTTGACCCTATCTCCCAGCGTCGCACCGACTACTGCGAAGAAATCACTCTTTCTCCGTCCAGCGAAGTACTGATTGAAAATAAAGACGAGCTCATCGCTAAAATCCGCAAAAAAGCATCGTATCTTAAATCCGAGAAAAATGCTAAAGCCAAAGAGATACTGTACAAAGAAGCGGATATACTCAAAGATAATTTAACGCTGTCAAATATCGACAAATACATCACCACCATATACGAAAAACCTGCGACACTTTTCGATTATCTCGACGATGACAGTTTCGTTTTCGTTAGCGAACCTAAAGCGTGCAAAGAGCGTATGAAGTCTTTTGATGCGTACAGAAAAAATGAGATTTCTGCACTTTTTGAAGACGGTGTGCTATGCAGAGGCTTTGAATCTTATTCGCTGAATTACTCTGAATTTATGAATAAAGCGCTATCATTTCCGCTTTTATACATGGATACTTTCGCTCACGGTTCATACGATAGCGAAATAGGCACACTAGTGAATATAAACGCTAAGCAGAACGCTCTTTTCAACGGTACTGCCACATCGCTGATGGAAGATTTAGACGAAATTTCGTATAAAAACTACTATGTGGTTGTGCTTGCAGGAACTAAAAAAGCGTGTGAAAATTTATGCGATGTATTAAACGAAAAAGGCTACTGCGCAGTATTTTCAGACGATATAAAAGATATGAAAAAAGGTACAGTTTATATAGTGGAAGGGCTTTTAAGTTCAGGTATTGAATATGTGAGCGAAAGCTTCATACTATACAGCCGTGCTCAGGTTTATCACAAAAGCACAAAACGTCGTAAAATACCAAAAAACGCCCAGCAAATTAACTCGCTGAGCGATTTATCAGGCGGTGACTACGTAGTACATTCCACTCACGGCATCGGACTGTTCAAAGGTATTCATAAAATAGATGTTCAAGGCGTCATTAAAGACTATATAAAAATAGAGTACGCAAAGGGCGATATGCTCTACGTACCTGTTACTCAACTTGATTTAGTTGCTAAATATATCGGACCTAGAGAAGACAGCACCGTAAAGCTCAACAAGCTCGGCGGCACGGAATGGAGCAAATCCAAATCCAGAGTAAAATCCGCCGTAAAAGATATGGCAAAAGAGCTTATCGTGCTTTACTCTCAGCGTATGCAAGCAGAAGGTCACGCTTTCTCACCTGACAGCGAATGGCAACGTGACTTCGAGTCAGCTTTTGAATTTGACGAAACAGAAGACCAGCTTCGTTGCTGTGGCGAAATCAAAGGAGATATGCAAAGAAAAGCTCCTATGGACAGACTGCTGTGCGGTGACGTTGGTTTCGGTAAAACCGAAGTGGCTTTGCGTGCTGCGTTTAAATGCGTATGCGATTCTAAACAATGCGCACTGCTGTGCCCTACCACTATTTTAGCGTGGCAACACTACCAGACGGTACTTAATCGCTTTGACACCTATCCTGTCAGAGTTGAGCTACTCTCACGTTTCCGTACTAAAAAACAGCAGGAAGAAATTCTCAAAAAACTCAAACGTGGCGAAATCGATATGATTATCGGTACTCACCGATTGGTCCAGAAAGACGTCGAATTCTATGATTTAGGACTAGTGATAATCGACGAAGAACAGCGTTTCGGAGTTGCCCATAAAGAGCGTTTCAAAGAAGTGTGCAAAAACGTAGATGTGCTCACACTTTCCGCTACTCCTATCCCTCGTACACTCAACATGGCTATGAGTGGCATCAGGGATATGTCGGTAATCGAAGAAGCACCGCTTGACAGAAAGCCTGTACAAACCTACGTACTAGAGCACGACAACGCTGTCATAAACGAAGCTATCCGCAGAGAGCTGCGTCGTGGCGGTCAGGTGTTCTACCTTCACAACAACACCGAAACAATCGCCGCAAAAGCCAACAAAATTTCCGCTTCAATTCCTGAAGCAAATGTTGCTGTGGGTCACGGAAAAATGAGCGAATCAGAGCTTTCTAAAGTATGGCAGGATATGCTTGAGCAAAAGGTAAATGTACTGGTGTGCACCACCATCATAGAAACAGGTGTTGACCTTCCTAACTGCAACACACTCATCATAGAAAACGCTGACCGTTTCGGACTTTCTCAGCTACACCAGATTCGAGGCAGAGTCGGTCGTTCTACTCGTCGTGCGTACGCTTACTTCACCTTTAACGGTGCAAAAGTGCTATCGGAAATATCCCAAAAACGCTTAAACGCTATACGTGAATTCACTGAATTCGGCTCAGGTTTCAAAATCGCTATGCGAGATTTAGAGCTTAGGGGTGCGGGTAACCTGCTAGGGTCCAGACAGCACGGTCATATGGAAGACGTCGGATATGATATGTACCTTAAGCTCTTAAACGATGCAGTAAAAGAAGAAAAAGGCGAAAAAGACGCCGATACTGAAGAAAAAGACTGTATGATAGACGTTATGGTTGAGGCTCATATTCCTGAAAGTTACATCGAGAATCTATCGGGAAGACTCGACGCATACCGACGTATCGCCGACATAAAAACTAAGGAAGACTCGCTTGATGTTATCGATGAGCTACTCGACCGCTACGGTGATATTCCGAAATCCGTGATGGGACTTGTTGACATTGCGCTGATTCGTAACAAAGCTATAAACATGGGTATATACGAAATAAAGCAAAACGATAACAGCCTGCTTTTATATATCGACTCGATTAAAAGAGAGGAAGTAGGTGCTCTTATCTCAAAGCTCAAAGGTAAAGCTATGCTTTCTGCTACGAATAAGCCGTATATAGCGGTGCGCTATGCTACTAAAATCGACCCGCTTAATGCTTTAAAAGAAATATTCGACTAATCACACTCCTTTATTTAGTGCAATATTGTGTTTAATTTATGAACATTTGCTTTTTTTTGCACATTTTGTAGACAAAATCTACTTTTTTATGTATAATATCTTAGTACGTTTAAAAATATAAAAGGACGGTAAAAACTATGAAAAATTTTACTAAACTTATGGCAGTAGTTATGTGCATCATTATTGCGCTTTCATCTGCTGCTTGTTCATTGACTCCACAGTGGTCATACAAAACAGGTGACACCGAATTAAACATCGGCGTTTACATCTACGCGCTTTATAACGCATACACTCAGGCTGAGACTTTAGCTCAGGAAACTGAGGGCTATGATGCTGAAAAAGGCACATACAACGGCGAAACTTCTTTCTTAAACGTCGAGATTACTGACGAAGACGGTAAAAAAGCTACCGCTGACCAGTGGATTCAGGACGAAGCTGACGAGATGCTACGTTCTTTACTCGCTGTTGAGACTGAATTCGAACGTTTAGGCGCTACTTTAGACGAAGCTACTGTTGAAGGTATCAAAACTTCTGCTAAAGAGTCATGGGAGTACGGCCCATACTACGCTATGTATGGCGAGCAGTACAAAAACCCATACAAAGACATCTTTGAACCACTCGGCGTTTCATACGAGTCATTCGAGTACTTCTACATCTCTTCTGCTAAACAGCAGGAAGTTTTCGAGAGACTCTACGGTGAAGGCGGCGAAAAGGAAGTTTCTACTGACGACCTCACTGTTTACTTCAAGTCTAACTACACAAGCTACACATACTTCAACACTAACCTCTACGAAACAGTAGAGTCTACTGCTGACAGCGCTGATGCTGCTCAGTCACTATCAAAGGCTTTACCAAAGAAGACTATCAACGAGTACGAAGATTTATACAAAGGCTACGCTAAAGCTGTTAACCAGGGTACTGACATCAAAACTGTCACAGAAACTTTCGTTAAAGACTTCAAACTCGAAAGCGACCCTAGC
>JAFVVB010000112.1 GCA_017502425.1 Ruminococcus sp.
ATTTTGCTTAATAAATGTGATATGGCTAGCGAAAAAGCCACTAAGCAATGGATTGAATACTTTAAGAATCAAGGTTTTATTGCTATTGCTATTGATTGTAAAAGTAATAAAGGAATTAATGCATTTGTACCAGCACTTAAAAACGCATTAAAAGATAAAATCGATGCATATAAGCGTAAAGGTATGCTCAACCCTAGTATGAGGGTTATGATTGTTGGTATACCTAATGTTGGTAAATCTACTTTTATCAATAGAGTGTTTAAGCATAATAAGGCTAAAACAGCAGATAAACCTGGTGTGACACGTGGTAATCAATGGTTTACTATTTCTAAAGGATTTGAAATGCTTGATACTCCGGGTGTATTGTGGCCAAAGTTTGATGATAAGTTAACTGGTGAGAGATTAGCTTTTACAGGTGCTATTAAAGATCAGATTATAGATGTTGAATTACTTGCTGTTCGTTTGCTTGATTTATTGAAGGAGCTTAAGACACCTGAGTTTATTGCACGATTCAAACTTGATGAAGAAACTATATCAGATACGGATAGTTACGATTTACTTCAGGTTATCGGAAGAAAAAGAGGTATGCTCATCAGCGGCGGAGAAGTTGACACTGAGCGTGCTGCGATTATGTTGCTTGACGAATTCAGAGGAGCAAAACTTGGCAGAATAACATTGGAATTTCCTGATTGAGGCTATTATGAAAAAGGTTAATGAAAATATAGATTGGCTTAAATATGAAAAAGAACTGATAAATAATGGATACCAGTTTGTATGTGGCGTTGATGAGGCCGGTAGAGGACCGTTAGCGGGACCAGTGTGTGCAGCGGCAGTAATTTTGCCACCAGATACAATAATTGAAGGTGTAAATGATTCTAAAAAACTTTCTGAGAAAAAGCGTGAGGAACTCTTTGATGTTGTCATTAATACTGCGTTATCTTACTGTATAGCATTTGGCAGTGTTGAAGAAATTGAAGAGCATAATATTCTTGCAACTACTATGAATACAATGAAACGTGCAGTAGAAGGGCTTGATGTCAAAGCTGATTTTGCTATGATTGACGGAAATAAATTACCTGACCTTGACATTCCTAGCAAGTACATCATTAAAGGCGATGCTAATTCTATGTCAATAGCCGCAGCTTCTATTTTAGCGAAAGTAAGCCGAGATAGACTAATGCTTGAATATGCTAAGACTTATCCTCAGTATTGTTTTGAAAAACATAAAGGCTATGGAACTAAGCTTCATACTCAGATGATTCTTGAACATGGTCCGTCTCCTATACATAGAATGAGTTTCTTGAAAAAGATATTGAATGGTAAATAATATGGCTGACTTATATCGAAAAAATATTGGAAAACTCGGCGAAAAAGTAGCAGCAAATTACCTAAAAAATCATAAATACAAGATTTTACAACTTAACTATTCAACTAAAGTTGGTGAAATTGATATTATTTGTGAAAATAAAGAATATATAGTGTTTGTTGAAGTTAAAACTCGTATTAAAGATTCACTGGTTGATGGTGTTTATTCAGTTAATAAAAAGAAACAATATCATATAATAAGAACTGCTTCTAATTATATTTCTGAATATAGTTGTGAGAAACAACCACGATTTGATATTATAGAAGTTGAGTATGATAAATCTATAAACAAAGCTTATGTTACTGAGCATTATAAGGATGCTTTTGCCCAAGGAGGGGATTATGCAGTTTTTTGATTTGCACTGCGATACTTTGTTCAGAGCAGTTACCGAACGCAGTGATTTTAATGATCCTGACTTCCATATTAATATTCAGAAAGCTAAGTGCTTCGATACATATAAGCAGATGTTTGCGATATGGATACCTGATACATTAAAGGGCAATAGTGCAACCAGACTTTTCAATGATGCGGTAAAAGTATTTAATCGCGAAAAAAAGAAATCCGATGATGTTTCGATGTTTATTGCAGTTGAAAATGCATCCATGCTAGCTGGAAAAATCGATAACATTAGATTGCTCATTGATAATGACGTTAAGTACGTTACCTTAACATGGAACGGTGAGAACGAACTTGGATGTGGAGCTTTGTGTGATAAGAATTATGGTTTATCACAGTTTGGCAAAGATGTAGTAAGAGAGCTTGATAAGTATAACATCAGCGTTGATGTTTCACATACCAGCGATAAACTTTTTTATGATATATTTAGCGTTTCTACTAAACCGATAATAGCAACACATTCAAATTCCCGTTTTATAACTAATTCAAAAAGAAATCTTTCAGATGAGCAGTTTAAACTTATTATCGAAAAAAGAGGATTAGTAGGTCTTAATTTTTATAAAGGCTTTTTAAATGATAATGAAGATTCAGCGTCTATTGAGGATATTTTGGTTCACGCTGAGCATTTTTTGAAACTCGGTGGGGAAGATGTGTTAGCGATTGGTGCTGATTTTGATGGCGCTGATATGCCTTCGGATATTATGGGGCTTGAAACCGTACCGACGATTTACAGTAGATTTTTAGCCAATTTCGGTGCAAAACTAACTAAAAAAGTCTTTTTTGATAATGCAAATATGTATTTTACAAACTTTGACAATAACTCAGATACATAGTATAATAAGATGTTGAATTATAGAAAGGGTGACCGATATGCTATATAACAGCACTCAAAACAACTCTAATGTTGTTTCATCTGCTCAGGCGATAGCGCAGGGTATATCTGAAGAAGGCGGACTTTTTGTACCGCAGAGTTTTCCTCAGTTTACACTTACAGATATAGAGAATATGCTTTCTATGTCTTATCAGGATAGAGCAAAAGCGGTTTTTGAGAAATATCTTACTGATTTTACTGCTGATGAGATTTCTGACTGTGTAACCAAAGCTTATACTGAAGAAAAATTTGAAAGTAAGAATCCTGCTCCATTAACACACGTTGATTATAATGGAAAAGAGCTTAATATTCTTGAATTATGGCATGGACCAACATGTGCATTTAAAGATATGGCTCTTCAGATTTTACCTCATCTTCTGACCAAGTCTTTAAAGAAAACTGCTGATGGAGTAAACGCAGTTATTCTCGTTGCTACATCAGGCGATACTGGTAAAGCTGCTCTTGAGGGTTTTAAAGATGTAAAAAACACTAAGATTATTGTTTTCTATCCTGAAAATGGTGTTAGTGCAATGCAGAAACACCAGATGAACACTCAAGCAGGCGAGAATGTATATGTTTGTGCTATTAAAGGCAACTTTGATGACGCTCAGACAGGCGTTAAGCAAATCTTCACTAATCCTGAAAATTCTGAGATCCTGAAAAAACATAATATGATGTTTTCAAGTGCTAACTCCATCAACTGGGGTAGACTTTTACCTCAGATTGTATACTATGTATCAGCTTATTGTGATATGGTTAATAGCGGTAAGATTGCACTGGGTGATAAAATTAACGTAGTTGTTCCTACCGGCAATTTCGGCAATATTCTTGCTGCTTATTATGCCAGAGAAATGGGAATACCTGTTAATAAATTTATTTGCGCATCAAACTCGAATAACGTTCTTACTGATTTTATCAATACAGGTGTGTATGATAAAAATCGTAGTTTCTATACCACTATCTCACCATCTATGGATATTTTAGTGAGTAGTAACCTTGAACGTCTTTTATATAAACTAGCTGATAATGATGACACCTTAGTCAGCGACCTTATGAACAAACTCAAGAAAGATGGTGTTTATGAGGTTAATGCTGAAATCAAAGATAGAATCAAATCTGCTTTCTACGGTGGTTTCTGTGACGAAGACAACACTAAACTCACTATAAAGAATCTTTTTGATTCTCAGAAGTATCTGTGCGATACTCACACTGCTGTTGCGGTTGCTGTTTATGATAGCTATGTAAACGAGACAGGTGATAAAACCCCTAGTGTTATTGCTTCAACTGCAAGTCCGTATAAATTCTCAAAATCTGTATTAGAAGCTTTATCAAGCGACTTATTACCTGATAGTGAGTTTGATATGGTAGATATGTTATTTGATATTTCAAATACAACAGTACCGGCACCTATTGCACAGCTTAAAGGTTTAGAACCTAGATTTGCCAATGTTACAGAAAAAGATAATATGAAGCAGGCTGTGTTAACAGCTTTAGGTATTGATTAATGGCACTGTACGC
>JAFVVB010000113.1 GCA_017502425.1 Ruminococcus sp.
GATAGTTTCGATGTTTTTGTAAAGCATATCAGTCACAGGCGGGTCGTTTACGAGATACCCGTTTTTACAGTGATAGATGCCGTTAGAAAGCGGATTACCCAGACTTAAATTATAGTAAGAATTAAGTCCTACCCAGAAGTGTCGAAACGGTGTGTGATCAGAAAGATATACTTCAAAATCTTCACCGAAATCACCCGAGAAAAAGCTATCAGTAGAAAGAGTAGGAGACTCAGCGAGATAACGCTTTTCAGATGAGCTATATTCTTTTTTAGGTAGTGCAAAGAACAGTATCGACATAGCAAATATGAATACCAAAAGTACTATGGATGGCAGAAAATTAAATACTTTTTTCATACCCGGCTCCTTTCTGAAAAATGTTATTAGAATCTGAAGTATAAGAACGGATTATAACTCTGGTTAACTAAAGAAGCAGTACACAAAGTGAGAATCAGAGCACAGAAAGCTGTTTCAAGTAAAACTCTCAGCTTGTGATTTTTAACTTTAGAGTACAGTTTAGTACCAAGCGGTGTGGAAGCGATACCCGCGATAACGAGTAGTGGCAAGAATGAAATAGCAGTAGCGAGTGCACTCTCACCGATAACAATACCGCCAAATGAGAACAGACTCACGACAAATTCACCAAGCTGTGACATATCGGTGAAGTAGAAGATAACCCAGCCGAACACAATGAAGAACAGCGAGTAAATGTGCTGTACAAACGCAGGTGATTTATCAAGCCATTTCTTTAAGATGAATTTTTCTATAATCAACAGCACACCGTAGAATAAGCCCCAGATGATGAAGTTGTACGATGCACCGTGCCAGAATCCAGTCAAAAACCATACGATGAGCAGGTTGATAATCTGGCGGAAAACACCTTTTCTGTTACCGCCCAGCGGAATATATACGTATTCTCTAAACCATGTGCCCAGCGAAATATGCCATCTGCGCCAGAATTCGGTGATGGATTTAGAAATATATGGATAGTCAAAGTTTTTAAGGAATTCAAAACCAAACATATTACCAAGACCACGTGCCATATCTGAATAACCCGAGAAGTCAAAGTAAATCTGGAATGTGTATCCGATGATACCTATCCACGACCCGAGCCAACCGTTTAATTCGCCTGACTCACGGATAGTATCCCACATCAGACCCATCTGGTTAGCAAGCAGTACTTTTTTACCCATACCTATACAAAAGAGCTTTACGCCTTTAGTGAAGTCTGATAAAGTTTCTTTTCTGTGGTCGAGCTGATACGCAATGTCCTTATATCTTACGATAGGACCAGCGATGAGCTGAGGGAAAAGCGCTACATATGTACCGAAAGTGATGATGTTTTTCTGAACAGGAGCATCATCTCGGTAAACGTCGATAGAATACGACATTGTCTGGAATGTGTAGAAGCTGATACCGATAGGAAGCGGAACCGAAATTTGAGGAAGTGAGAAGAATGGTATAGCGTTTAATGTATCGGTAATAAAGCCTGCGTATTTGAAGAATCCGAGTAGACTCAAGTTTATAATAATAGAAGTTATCAGGAACGATTTAGCAATTTTTTTATTTTTAGTTCTGTATTTATCGATGAAGTAACCGCACGTGTAGTCAACAATCGTCGAGAATATCATGAGCAACATAAAAACCGGTTCGCCCCATCCGTAGAACACTAAATTCGCAAAGAATAAGAATAGGTTGCGGAATTTATACGGAACAGCGTAGTATATAGCCAATACTATCGGAAGGTATAAAAACAAAAACAGTAAACTGGAAAATACCACAGCTTTCCTCCTTTCCTTTTTTACAAACAAAATTTAACTAAACATAATATATTGTAGTGGTTTTTAAAGATGATGTCAACGAAATGAAATGACAAAAATCACCAAACTTTTACTGTTTTATATACTTAAATATAGTCATTTATTGTTGATGATAATAAGTTTCTGATATATAATGATAACGGTGGTGATAATATGCGTAAATTTTGCTCTGACCCTAAGGTTATGATGTTTTTAGCACTTTCATTTGCATTTTTTATTGTTGCGTTTAACATATACGACCTGACGTTTGATAAAACGCAAGAGTATGTGTACACAAAAGATTATATCAGTAAACTCGAGATTAAAAAAACCAATCTTAATACAGCTACTAAAGAAGAACTCGTTTTGCTTAACGGCATCGGTGAGAAAACAGCAGAAAAGATAATAAAACACAGAGAAGAAGAGGGACCATTTGAAAGTATAGAAGAGCTTAAAAACCTCAAAGGGATTACCGACGAAAGCTTTAATAAACTACTGCCATACATAACCGTAAAATAAAAAGCACCGCTAAGCGGTGCCTTTTTTATTAAAACAGGATGTTCTTTTTGAAGTCTTCGTTACAACGAGGACAGTGAATTTTTTGGGTGCCTGTACGTTTTTTGAGTCGTAAATGGGATTTACAGTACGGGCATTTAACGTATCGGTGGGTCTTGAAATCACGTACTTTGAAATATTGTCTTTTTACAAAATCGGAAACGACCGTGTGGATTTTGAGGTACTGGTTATTTTCGTACAGTCTTTTGTTGATATTTTTAGAAAGTGCACGGTATACGTAAAGTGAAAACGGAATCATCATTACAATGAAGAGCAATGATGAGTGAGAGAACATATTGATAAGATATATTATCGCTGTCAATAACAGCAAAAATGTATTCAGTTTATCGTTACCGTAACGTCCCTGCATGAAGGACGCGAGTTTATACATCAGATTCTTAAACATATTATCTTCCTTAAAAAAGTTATGAGAATATATTAGCACAGCATAAACTCTAATTCAAGAATAAACTGTTAATTGTGAGGAACTTTTAGCGATAAAAAGCTTTTATCAAGTATATCGGCGCTATGGCGAAGCTTAATAAGCTCGTCGTTTCTTAGTTTTAGCTCTAAAGTAGCGGTGACACCGGTTTTGTTAATAATACACGGGTTTCCTATGAATACGTCAATTAGCGAATATTCACCTGACATTTTTGATGAAACAGTGAGTACGCTGTTTTCGTTTTGAAAAATAGCGTTTACTATTCGTACGATAGCCATACCTATTCCGTAGTAGGTTGCGGATTTTGCTTTTATAATCTGCTGGGCTGATGTGCGTACCTGAGTGGAAATATCATCAAGGTCTTTTATATTGAATTTGCTGTTATCTCTTATGACATCGTAAAGCGGTTTAGTAGCAATCAAAGCCTGTGACCATGGTACAAATTCCGAGTCTCCGTGTTCACCTATTACGTAAGCGTGCATATTTCTCGGGTCTATATGGAAATATTTTCCCAGTAGATATCTCAGCCTTGCTGTATCAAGTGTGGTTCCCGTTCCGATTACTCTGGATTTGCTAAAACCTGACATTTCGTAGGTAATGCGCGTCATAATATCAACCGGATTAGTCGCAACTAAAAATATTCCGTTAAAACCACTTTTTAATACGTTACTAATAATCGAGTTAAAAACCTGAGCGTTTCTTGAGAGTAGCTCAAGTCTTGATTCGCCTTCTTTTTGGTTGACTCCTGCACATATTACTATGATATCTGCATCGTGACAGTCATTATAGTCACCTGCGTATATTTTCATTGAGCTTTTCGAAAACGCCAGACCGTGGTTTAAATCCATCGCTTCTCCGACAGCTTTATTGTGGTTGATATCAATCAGTACCAGTTCGTCGCAGGCATTCTGGTTGAGTGATGCATACGCAAAACTCATGCCTACCATTCCTGTGCCTATTAGTACTACTTTTCTGTTGTCCATACTATCACCTTTCTTTGTTTTATTTTCTGCATAGATAACGAAAAATATGTGTAGCACTTGAACTAAAAAATCTGAGCGTTATAATAAATATACAGAGGTGGTACAATGCAAAAAATTAAAAATACAGTTATATATAAGTCAAGACGAGTTGCACAGTACGCGTTATCGTTTTTGAAATGGGTATTCATTGCGTTGATTACCGGAGCTATCGAAGGCGGCGTAGGTGGTGCGTTCAGGTTTTGTGTTGATATAGCAACATCGGTACGAAATGCTCATAATTTTCTGATTCTGTTTTTACCTGTTGGTGGTATTTTTATAGTGTTTCTTTATAAAATCACTAAGCTAAGTGGTAACGCTGACACCAATCTGGTTATCAAATCTATACGCAACGACGATAAAGTACCCGTAAGACTCGGTCCGGTTATTTTTATCAGTACCATATTAACTCATCTCATGGGTGGTTCAGCCGGCAGAGAAGGAGCGGCGTTGCAGCTTGGTGGGTGCATCGGAGAGCAGGTCGGGGATTTGTTTAAACTCGACGAAAAAGATATGCACATATGTGTTATGTGTGGTATGAGTGGATTGTTTTCGGCGCTTTTCGGTACACCACTTAC
>JAFVVB010000114.1 GCA_017502425.1 Ruminococcus sp.
ATAGGAAGCATAGATTCAAATTCGCTGTCGATAGAGTTTTGCATCGCATTGACATATTTCATGATGTGGTCGCCCGTTAATCGTTTAGGGTTGACCATGGTATCAAGCGGGAGATTATCAAAAATGCTGGAGATTTTCAGATTACCGATTTCAGTGATTATCTTAGCTTTAGGGTTGACTTCCTTAGCGTAAAGTGAAGCAACTAAGTTTTCTTCGTCAGTATTCATCATGGTGACTATCGCGCTGCAATGTTCAACGCCTTCTGAAATAAGTAAATCCTGATCCATAGCGTCACCGTGGATAATCATAGCGTTTTCAAGCGTTTCGCTGAGCTCGATGCAACGGTCTTTAGAGTTATCGATGATTTTAACGGAGATTCCCGCTTCCGTCAGGTCTTTAGCGAGATAGAAAGCGATTTTAGAACCACCAAGCAGTAAAACCGAACGTCCACGGTTAGAAACTATACCGAGGATTTTCAGGAGTTTAGCGGCAGCTTTTGATGGTGCGATGAATGAGATGTAGTCACCTTCATTGATAATAAAATCGCCGTTAGGTATATAGCATTCTCCGTCACGCTCAACAGTGCAGATGCGTATGCCGTCTTTCAGGATGTTAGAGCTTTGTACGACCTTTTTGTTAGCTAAAACGGATTTTTCGTCGATTTTGATTTTAATAAGGTCAATATGACCTCGTGCAAAAGATGTCATAGCAGCTACACCCGGGAATTTGAGCATACGAGTGATAGAACGTGCACAGATAAGTTCAGGGTTGATAGCTAAAGATAGCTTTAAGTCATCTTTGACGAAAGGAAGGTCTTTAGTGTATTGAGGGTTACGCACTCGGGCGATGGTTCTCTTTACACCTGCGTTTTTAGCAATCAGACAAGTGTAGAGGTTGAGCTCGTCGGTAGCGGTAACTGCGATGAGCAAGTCGCACTCGGATACGTTAGCGTCCTTGAGTACGCTAAGCGTCGCACCGTTGCCTTCAATCGTCATAATGTTCTGAGTGTCGGGCATTTTTTCTAAAGCCGCAACACTCTCGTCAATCATAGTGATGCTGTGGCCATCTAAGTTAAGCTGATCAGCGATTGATCTGCCGACACGTCCACAGCCGACAATGACAATATCCATATCAATTACCTCTAAAACAGACAAAATTTCGTACCAATAATTTTACTATATTAAATCAGTAAAATCAATAGATTTACAAAAATCGTGTGATTTATAGTTTACAGAATGTTCTTTATTTTTATTTATTCATATGGTATACTGTATCTGTTATACTATGTTTTTTACGATAATAACCGAAAGGAAGATATATATTTATGGGATTTTTCAAATCTTTTTTTGAAAAGCGAGATATCAAAAGAATCGATCCGATATGTGATAAAGTACTCGCTTTAGAAGAAAAATACGCTAATATGAGCGAAAGTGAGTTAAAAGCTCAGACAGCAATACTGAAAGAAAGACTCCAAAACGGAGAAACTACTGACGATATTTTACCTGATGCTTTTGCTGTGTGCAGAGAGGCTTCATACCGAGTGCTCGGTATGAAACACTTTCGAGTGCAGATTATCGGTGGTATAGTTTTGCATCAGGGCAAAATCGCCGAGATGAAAACAGGTGAAGGTAAAACCCTCGTTGCTACACTTCCTGCGTACTTAAACGGTCTTACCGGCAGAGGTGTGCACATCGTTACAGTCAACGATTACCTTGCTAAGCGTGACTCTGAGTGGATGGGAAAACTCTACCGCTACTTAGGTTTATCAGTAGGACTTATCGTACACGGACTTGATAATGAAGAGCGCAGAAAAGCATATGCTGCTGATATTACATACGGTACTAATAACGAACTCGGATTCGACTACTTAAGAGATAATATGGTTGTTTACAAAGAGCATAAAGTTCAGCGTGAACACGCTTTTGCTATTGTCGATGAGGTTGACTCAATCCTCATTGATGAAGCACGTACTCCACTTATTATCTCGGGTAAAGGCGAAGAAGCATCAGAGCTTTACACTAAAGCTAATGCACTCGCACGCTCTATGAGAAAGCACGTTTTCACTGAAATTGATAATAAAGAGGATATGGAGCCGTTTTATAAGGAGAACGGTATCGACTATGTTGTCGACGAAAAAGCTCATAGTGCAACGCTTACTCAGATAGGCGTCAAAAAGGCGGAGAAATTCTTCGGTCTTGATAACCTCACTGACCCTGATAACCTTACTATACAGCATCACATCAATCAGGCTATCAAAGCCTACGGCTGTATGAAAAACGAGGTTAACTACGTAGTAAAAGACGGCGAGGTTATTATCGTAGACGAGTTTACTGGACGATTGATGTACGGTAGAAGATACAACGAAGGTTTACATCAGGCTATCGAGGCCAAAGAAGGCGTAAAGGTTGAAAACGAGTCTAAGACACTTGCTACTATTACGTTCCAGAATCTGTTCAGACTTTACGAAAAACTCTCAGGTATGACCGGTACTGCGGTTACTGAGGAAGAGGAATTTGACTACACATATAAACTCGAGGTTATAGTTATCCCTACTAATAAGGAAATCGCACGAGTTGACCATCCTGACGCACTTTTCAAAACAGAGCGCGGAAAGTATATGGCTATTATCGAAGAAATTAAAGAAGCTCATAGAAAAGGTCAGCCTGTACTCGTGGGTACTATTTCCATCGAAAAATCAGAAGAGCTTTCAAAGATGCTTAAGAAAAGTGGTATTGAGCACAATGTATTGAACGCAAAGCATCACGAAAAGGAAGCTAAAATCATTGCTCAGGCAGGTAAGCTCGGTGCGGTTACTATCGCTACTAATATGGCTGGTCGTGGTACCGATATCGTGCTCGGTGGTAACGCTGAATATATGGCTAAGTCTGCGATGAGAAAAGACGGCTTTGATGACGAAATGATTGAGGAAGCTACTTCTTTTGCTGAGACTGATGATAAAGAGATTTTGGAAGCAAGAAGAACTTATACTGAATATCACGAGCAGTTCAAAGCACAGATAAAAGAGGAAGCTAGAAAAGTAAGAGAAGCGGGCGGCCTTTACATTATCGGTACGGAGCGTCACGAATCACGTCGTATCGATAACCAGCTGCGTGGTCGTTCAGGACGTCAGGGTGACCCTGGTAAGAGTAGATTCTTCCTCTCATGCGAAGATGACCTTATGCGTATTTTCGGTGGCGATAGAATGGGTATGATGCTCGATAGAATGAACGTAGAAGAAGATATGCCTATCGAAAATAAAATGCTTTCTAATATCATAGAGAGCTCACAGCAGAAGGTAGAATCACGTAACTACGCTATCAGAAAGAACGTACTTGACTACGATAATATTCTCAATAAGCAGAGAGAAAAGATTTATACCCAGCGTAATCAGGTTTTAGATGGTGCTGATGTTCACGATAATGTTATCAATATGGTTATCGGCGCCATAGAGAATAACGTTAATGTGTATCTCGGCTCTGATGATATGAAAGAAAGCTGGAATATCAGCGGTCTTAACGAGTATTTCAGAGGTTGGCTCATCAATGATGACAATAAGTACTCATTCAAAGATGATGAGCTCGAAAAAGTCAGCAAAGATGACATAATAAAAGAACTTACTGACAGAGCACTTAAGATTTACGAAGAAAACGAAGGTCTTTTTGATCACGATACTATCCGTGAGATGGAACGTGTATATCTGCTCAAAACGGTTGATACATACTGGATGGAGCATATTGATAATATGGAACAGCTCAAACAGGGCATCAGACTGCGTGCATATGGTCAGCGTGATCCGGTTATTGAGTATACATTCGAAAGTGACGAGATGTTCAACCAGATGAACGAGACTATCAAGGAAGAAACCGCTAAGCTGATGTTGGTTGCACCTAAGCGTGTGCTTGAAATCCAGCGCAGACAGGCTGAAATTGAGCGCAGACAGCGTGAGATGGAAGAAAGAGCAGCGGCGGCTCATCAGGTTATTCTCAAAAACGGGGAAGAAAAAGAAAAGCCTAATGCTATATCTCTTTCTATAAAACGTGAGCAGGTTGCTAAACCTATTGAACCTATGGGTGACGGCACTATGTCTACTAATCGTACGGTCGTAAAACGTAATAAAATAGGACGTAACTCTCCGTGTCCATGCGGAAGCGGTAAAAAATATAAGAGATGTTGCGGTAAAGATGCTTAATTAATGAAAAAAGGCACATTGAAGCGATGTGCCTTTTTACATTCACTGTGATAGATTTGGAGTGATTTTTGATGAAATTTATTGATGCGCTATATTCAAATATTGATAAAAAACTGAAGATTTTTGCGGTTATTTCGCTTTTAGTAGGAGTTGTGCTCAGCGTGATACTTGCCATAAGTTGTTTTGCGCAGGCTAGTAATATCAACGATACTATGCAAAATATGCAAAGCGGTTTTTTAGGCGGATTTATCGATGACAGCTATAAAAATGTTTCATCGGTTTTCACTAAGATGGGCTTATACGTGCTCATAGGCGGATGTACTTTTTCTGTCGGATTTTCATTAGTGCTTTACGGCGTGGGATTTATCGCACAGAAATTTTCAGCAAGAAAACCTCAGCCTTATGTAAATCATAATATGAACACTCCGTCTCAGAATGTGAATGCAGTTAACCGAGGTTATTATGCTCAAGGTGGTATGAATCATCAAAGTGCAGTAGCACCGAATAACTATCCGAATACACCTATCATAGAGCCTGCACCCAAGGTGAATAATCAGGTGGATAATAGGGCATTTATAGACGATGACGAAGTGACAGCACACATCAAAAAACCTGAAAATATGACGTATCAATGTGTAAACTGCGGTTTTGTTAACAGCATAAACACTAACCGTTGCGCTCAGTGTGGCGCACCAAATCCGAATTTCAGAGGGTAATAAAAAAGGACTGACTTCGTGTCAGTCCTTTTTTTGCTCTTTTTTATAAGATAAGTAATTAATATAGTTTTTTACTTCTTCATAATCTGTTTCATCAAAACTTGTAGGTAGAGAGATAATGTTTAAGTTCCTGTTAAAAGATAAAGGTTCATCGATAAGACCTAGCAGATAATCGATAGATACATCAAAAAGCTTAGCGATTAGTATTTTGGATTTATCGTCAGGGTCACTACGATTACACTCATATGATGAGACGGTATAGTGAGACACTCCGAGAATTTTCGCGAAATCTGCTTGTGAAATTTTATGGTCTTTTCTCAGTTCTTGTAGTCTTTCTCCTATCACAAGATCACTCCTTATTCACATTACAATAATTATAAGAATTTTACGAATTTATGTTTAAAATTATGCGAAAACTTAGAAAAAATGTTGACAAGTGTGAGAAAATTCAGTACAATTTATACAAGATTTGTGAAAAATACGAGTATTTTAGTAGGTGAAGGGGAGATTGATATGACAGTAGAACAGATTAAAGAATACTTATCGATGCTAACCGAGTTGGAGAAAACCTCTTATATTGAAGAAGAAGCAATGAGAAGGTTAAATTTAAAAGCTGATAGCTTGTGTGATATTTCATTTCCAGAAAAACCCATTAGACATTATGCGTCAGCAGAGTATTTAGCTAGCATCGTAATGACTGGATTTGTTATTGCTATTGTTGGTGCTGTCATTGGTACCATATTTGAAATATATGACTTTTGGGAAACTTGGGGTATTTTTGCTGTTCTATTTGGGGCTTTTTTTGGAGTTGGTATTGGTATAGTTGCTGGTGCTATTGGTGGTATTCTTATAGGTCCAATTGTTGCAAATGTTGAAAAAAAAAGTGACCAAAAAGCATATGACGAGGAGTATTATGAATCGTTATCGATATATGATGAAACAACTAAAAAAGCAAAACAATTATTGGAAGTAGAAAAAAGGCAAAGAAACTTTATTTATCAACAGATAAAAGAATTAGAAAAACAGCATTCATATACAAGGGAGACATTACAAAAGTTTTATAATTATAATATTATTGATAAAAGCTATCATTTTGATATGGTAGCAGTATGTTCGTTCTATCAATATTTTAATAAAGAGATGACGTTTAGCTTAGGGTTTGATAGAGCGACAGGCGATAGAGGAGCATACAATATTTACGAAGAAGAAAAGCGTTTAGGAAGAATAGAATCAAAACTGGACGTGGTTATAGATAAACTAGATCAGATGCTAGAGAATCAAAGCTACATTAAATATCAGTTGGGTCAAGCCAATGAAAAAATATATGAATTAGTTAGCGGTGTAAATAGTATGTCCAAAAAACTTAATGATGTTAATGATTCAATTAAAGAGCAGACTGCGATAGAACAATATAACGCAGAGTGTATACAAAACCAAATCAATTTTAGAAATACTATGGATATAATTTATCGTTGGCATTGATGAAAATGAGGTTATTATGGATATAAATTTATATAATGAAATCGTAAGTAAGCTTAAAATAGCGATTGACAATGGTGATGTACAAGCCATGGTTGACTTAGCAGATATGTATTTTAGAGGTCCCGATATGAATGAAACGAATATTGTAAAAGCTATGCCGTATTATCGTATGGCTGCAGATAGTGGTGATGCTGTTTCTGCAGGTATTGTAGGATCAACTTTATACTATGCGGGAATTGATGGTATAGAAAGAGATGTGCAATCTGCAGTTAAGTATACTAAAATAGCTATTGAAGGAGGAGTTACACCAGCACTGACGGTTTTAGGAGAGATTTATGAAGAAGGCAGATATATTGAACAAGATTATCAAAAAGCTCTGCATTATTATACTTTAGCTAGTGAACAAAAAGATCCTTCAGGAACATATAAAAAAGCAGCTCTAAAATACAAATTAGATTACGAATTCAATGATTGGTTTACTGATTTGTTGACTGCTTATCTATATGGTGATGAAGAAGCATCTGAAATGATAGATGATTATATAGAGAGTAAAGGTGAGGATACATATTTAATTATCCAAACTGAACTAGATAAATTAAGAGCAAAGTTAGGAATAACGGAGGAATAAAAATGTCAGATTATAGATCCTTTGTGATTGTAAGAAAGCGTCAGTTTGTTGGTGGGGGATCTCCTATTCATGTGTATATAGATAATAAGAAGTATTGTACATTATATGCAGGTGATTCTGAAAGGGTAGATTTGGACTACACTAATCATACAATTTCTTTTTGTTTTGTGGCAGAAAAAAAGTATTGGAGTGATGAGTATAATATTAGACCTAGCATTAGTAGTAGAACTATTACGGTTTTTACTAAATCAAGATTGACAACAGTAGACGTATTAGTAGAGTGAAACGACAAAATATAGATTAGTAATTTTGTAAGTATCATAGATATTCTGTACCGGTACGTTGTAAAAACAGTGATGTTTCTACTGATAGGGATTATTATGATAATTCGTATGACAAAAGTAACTTTGTTGCTTTAGATAAGGATGGTAATTTGTTATTTAATAGTATTGACTCACAAGCTGTAATAGATAAAAATTTGTATTAAATTTGTATTTGATACTTAAGTAAAAGTTTATCCGCAGGACTGTCCTGCGGATTTTTTTGTGTAAAATAATTGAAATAATGTGTATATGGTGGTATAATAACTCTGAATTTGTTTATGATGGGAGAATATGACGATGAGCAAGGTCAGAAC
>JAFVVB010000016.1 GCA_017502425.1 Ruminococcus sp.
AATCGCGGTCAAAGTCACCCTGAGGCAATGAAGGAGGCTCACCGTTTTCACCCTGACCTCTGTTCATACCGCCCATTTCTTCCATCATCGCTTGTCTGTCAACCGAAATCTGAGCAGTAATAGAAAGACTGCTAAGCATTTCTTCTCGCGCGTTTTCGCTCGCCTGACGTATCGAAAGACCTATACACGAAGATACGGCTATCACAAGCACAATGATCCCAATGAGCACATTTCTGCCAATGCAGCGGCTGATACATCTCAACGCATTTTTTAAAATATACAACTTATATCACTTCCAAATAATTATTTATGAATATACATTCTTGCTTCGGTTTCTTCACCGTCACCAAGTGCGTAGCAGTAAAACTCCCAACCATACCTTTCATAAAAGCTATCATGATCAGTCAACAGATACAGCGGTGATACACCAAAAGCTCTCATATCTTCAACCACAAAGTTTAAAAGCTCTCCTGCTATCCCTTGCTTTCTGTAATCTTCTTCGACATATACCGCACACACGTTAGGAGCTAAATCAGGTCGATTATGAAAATCATTTTCGATAACGCCTAAACCTCCGACGATTTTGCCGTCAATCATGGCAACGTACCACTGCGGAACAGCATTTTCGTTTTTAATGCAATCGTTCATGCTGTCAAGATACGCTTGCTTTGGGATACCCCATTTCTGATTAAACCATGTAGCACACTGGTCAACCATCAAAGGATTTTCTCTTAATTTGATGATTTCGTAATTCATATTAAACCTTCCTTTTTTTATTTTTTGCTAATTTAAAAACTTCATTTTCGCCATTATCATTAACAGCCTCATAACTAGTGATGTAACCATCTTCATCGTGATAAAAACGATATACATCAATACCACAGATATATCCCGATTCTTTTACTTCTCTGAAAAAGTCATCTATTATTTCTTTATCGGTATCGTTACCACTCATACCATCTATAAAACCACAGCAAACACCATCGATCACATCGTAATCGTCTTCATCAACAATGTCGCAGTCCCACATAGTCATCATATAAAGCCCATCGTCATTATATATATAGCTTTCGTGATTTATAACAGTGCATTTATCGACAGCAGAAACAACATCGCATACTGTGCTTTTTATCAGTCTGTTTTTATCATCATACTCAAATTGACCTAGCTGATAGATTCCTCTGCATTTTTCATCATTGCGAAAACAGATTAAATTTACATAATTTCCGTCATACTCTAAAACAATGTACTCATCATTATTCTCACAAAATGCGGGTGGAACAATTTTTACTAAAATCAATCTATCATTCTCATCGAAGCCGTATTGGTGAGTCACTTCGGTTTTATCGGTCAATCTTTTTACGATTTTTCCTCTGTGAATATTACCGACGACCAAATCAATAGAAGGACTCGGATTATAATAACCTAAAAACAAATCAGAACCGCTACACAGCTCTTCTTTGACTACATTTTCAAAAGTTACTTTAAGCATATTCTCAAGCTCACCTTTTTTATCAGAAAGCAACTTCTGAAACAACACCTGATATTCTCTATATTTCTCGATAACGTCGTTTCTTGTTATCATTCATCCTCCCTCCTACAAAGCAGGCACACACTCTCAACGTGGGCGGTGCGAGGGAATAAATCAACTGGAGTTATTTCTTTTACAGAATAATCAAGCTCTTCAAACTGCTTTAAATCTCTTCCCAGTGTCGCAGGGTCGCACGAAACGTAAACCACACGTTTCGGGCTCATCAAAGCGATAGTACCGATTAATTCAGGAGTTAACCCCTTTCTAGGTGGGTCAACAACAATTACATCGGGAGTAATTCCTTCTTCTTTGAGTGTTTCTGCGGCTTTAGTAGCATCTCCACAAATAAATCTAGCGTTATCAATTGAGTTGTTTTCAGCGTTTTTCTCAGCATTTTCTATCGCCTGAGGTATAATTTCAACACCTATAAGGCTCTTTACGTTTTTAGCCATAGAAAGACCTATCGTACCTGTACCACAGTAAAGGTCAATCAGCACTTCGCTTCCTGAAAGGTTAGCGTACTCTTTTGCTTTTTCATAAAGTCGCTGTGCCTGAGTACGGTTCACCTGATAAAACGCTAGCGGTGAAAGTTCAAACTCCAGTCCGCACAGC
>JAFVVB010000002.1 GCA_017502425.1 Ruminococcus sp.
ACAAAGGTTATCTTCAGGGCAACGAGGATTTAGGAGAACAGCTTATCTGCCATAGAATCGTTGCAGTTGATGAATATTTAGATTACACAGTATACCAGACTCAGGGTGATAACCGCTCTATTTGTGAGATTCCTGATCAGGAGGAGCCTGAAGAGTTTGTTAGACCTGACCAGATTGGTGCTGTGTTCCATACCGATAGTTATGACGGTATAATAATCAAGGGAGTTGGTAAAGCTTACGAGTTTATTAACTCGCAGCTTGGTTTCTTCCTATGCATATTATTACCTATGATTTTCTTCTTTATTTATGTTCTTATCAGAGTTGTTATCAATTCTGTTGAGTATAAGAAAGCTAAAGAAGACGAGAAAAACGAGAAAGAAAAAGAAGAAAATGGAGCTAATAACACTGACGCTCCACAGATGTCTGCTGAAGAATACGAGCAGTTCAAACAGTTTATGGCGTTCAAAAACGCTCAGACATCGAATGATACTACTTCTGAAGAAAAGGTTGAACCTGAATCTTCAGACGACGCTCAGGCATAATTGCCAACTAAATTTGGAAATAATTAGTACGGTTTTCCGTTACGTTATTTTATAGATTGCGAAACGATAAAGGAGTAGAACATTATGGATACCATCTTTAAATTCTTATTTGACTTTTTAGGTCAGTTCTTCGGTTCTATCTGGAGCGCTATTGTAGGCGTTGCTAAGGGAATCGTTGGCATGTTCAATTTTTCAGAATATGTCAAGATCATTGAGAACTATACTACTACACTCGGTGGCCTTGCGTGGGTAATAGCTATTATTGCTATCGTTTTACTTGCGGCAGTACTCGGACTCTTAGTGTACTTTATCGTTATTTCTGTTAAAAAGTTCGTTCGCTTCAAGAAGAAGGTTAAGGATACCAATGACCTCGTAAATGAAGTTAACGCTCTTAATAAAGAAGTTATGCGTATGAACCTTGAGAAAGATAAGATTCTTTCTATGAAGGTTTCACAGATCGGTCTTAACCCTAATGAAATCTCAGAGCTTACTGGCGAAGAGATGGAAGCTCTCAACGACGGCGAAGAGGTAAAGGGCGGACGTTTCAACAAGCTTGTTGCTATCGATCAGGAGTGGGCGAATTATCAGCCACCACAGTACGATTGGGATGTTACTCTTCCTGAGTTCTGTGAGAGATTCAGAAACTTCGCTTGTTCACGTCTTAAACTCTTCTACGATATTAAAATCCTTCGTTGCTTCATCGCTGGTTTCGCTTCAACTCGTTTGATTATCTTACAGGGTATTTCTGGTACTGGTAAAACTTCCCTTCCATACGCATTTGGTAAGTTCGTTCAGAATCCTGCTATTATCGCATCAGTTCAGCCTTCATGGCGTGACCGTACTGAGCTTTTCGGTTACTTCAATGAATTTACTAAGAAGTATAATGAAACAGAACTTTTACGTGCGTTATATGAAGCATCATACAATGAAAATGTTTACGTAGTAATCCTCGACGAGATGAACATCGCTCGTGTCGAGTACTACTTTGCTGAGATGCTGTCTATCCTCGAAATGCCAGCTCATGATGAGTGGATTATCGAGCTCGTTGCAGCTCCTTGGCCTGATGACCCTGCACACTTTGATCAGGGTAAGATCACTGTTCCTGACAACATCTGGTATGTTGGTACTGCGAACAACGACGACTCTACTTTTGCTATCACAGATAAGGTTTATGACCGTGCGCTTCCTATCGATATCAATACTAAAGGTAAACCGTTCGAAGCACCTGATACTGAACCTATTTTCATCAACTATAAACATCTCACTAAGCTTTTAGAAGACGCTGTTGCTGCTAACCCTATTTCAGAAGAGAATCTTAAGAAAATCGAGATTCTTGATGACTATGTTATCGAGCACTTCAGAGTTGCGTTTGGTAACCGTGTTATGAAGCAGATGAAAGATTTCGTACCTGCATACGTTGGTTGTGGTGGTACTGAAGTTGATGGTATTGACTATTGCCTTGCTAAAAAGGTATTCAGAAAGTTTGAAGCACTTAATATCTCTTACATCCGTGATGAGATTGACGGTCTTGTACAGCAGCTCGATCAGCTCTTTGGTAAAGAGAACATGAACGAGTGTAAAGAATATGTACGTATGCTTCAGAAGATGATGTAATTATTTTAATTTTACTTTTACTTAAAGGATGGTGAGTCCCCATGTTAGATTATAGTAGATACTATCGTGCGTATGCTGAAATGCAGCAGACACTCGAAGGGGATTTTGCAAAAGGATATTTAACCGGGGCTCTCAAAGACTCAGACGAAGGCAAGGACGTACTCGCTGGTAATGCGTACAACCGTGTCATCGATATGGAATGGGTAGAGAAGATTGAGGAAACTCTGCCATATATGGATAAAGCCATCCGAGAAGAGCGTAGATTCATTGAAACTTACGAAGAAGTTGACCGTGTTGATAAGGTTAAACAGGTTACTAAAGAGGCTGTACGCCATCTAACTCAACATACTAACCTCATTCAGGCTGTTGATCCTGATGGTTCTGTTTCTCCTTCAAAACTACTGAACACTCACCGTGAGGACAGTTACGCTACATACGAAAACAGATTTTTATACACACTTATTTTTAAAACTATTTCTTTTGTTGAGGCTCGTTTCCGTGCACTTAAGGAAGCTCCTAACGATTCATACACCAGCATTGAAATGAAGCGTTATGCTAACCTCAACAATCAGAAATTCGCGTTTAATTTAACTTACGCTTCTGAATCCCACGAGCGTGACAAAGTTGAAAAAGACGAGGATATTTCTAACCTTACTGACTACGAGCGTATCTCT
>JAFVVB010000115.1 GCA_017502425.1 Ruminococcus sp.
TAGTAGCCATAAAAGACGCGTCAGTCTTTTTGTGCTACGAATTTCGAGTAGTGTAGATTTTTCGGGCACCGTCCGCAACGGTCGAAAAATCAAACAACGCAGAACATCCACCCTTAATATTTCCTAAGCATTAAATTGCACCCAATAGGGTGTCTTTTTTGTTTTGGTATGAAGGTGGTAAGCAGAAACACCGTGTGGTTCGTAGTAGTAGCCATAAAAGACGCGTCAGTCTTTTTGTGCTACGAATTTCGAGTAGTGTAGATTTTTCGGGCACCGTCCGCAACGGTCGAAAAATCAAACAACGCAGAACATCCACCCTTAATACTTCCTAAGCATTAAATAGCACCCAATAGGGTGTCTTTTTTGTTTTGGTATGAAGGTGGTAAAATGTTCTGATTCATATAGTAAATACTTGAAATTTCTGCAAATTATGATATATTTTATTTGGGAGATGTTTTTATGTGCTACTTCCTTTATGGCGCTGTCAACGAAGGTGTAAACATCAGCGATTATAATAATGCTGTAATGAATTCTAACTTTCTTTTTAAAATCGGTACCGCAGATGACGTTAATTCGTTTGTTAAGAATTGTGGTACAGATTATAGAATTACCAGCGAACACTGTGATTGTCACACATCTATCGGTTGTAATGATGCAAACAACAAAGAGTTAGAAAACTATAAAGAATTACTTTTAAAATTCAGAACTATTCGTGGCATTAAATACGTTTTATTGAGTAAAAATTGGTGGAAAAACACTAACTCTAAACACAAAGCCGTACATATTGATGACATCGATATTTCTAACTTTCTTTCTAACATTAAAGAGGATTGTTTATATAAATTAGAGTTGTACCCTAGATTTTTTTAAAGGTGAGTGAATATATGAATTTTACTAAAAGAATATTTGCGTTATTTCTAGTTGTGATACTTTGCGTTACACTTGTAGGATGCAATGAAAAGACGGCTGTTACTGCCGAGCAATTCACTGAAATTATGGAGAGTAATGATTTTAGCGTCGTTGATTCCACGCTTTTTGCCCAAACGGTCGTTTCCTCTGATACTGTTCTTACTGCTCTGAGCGACGAATATGAACTGGATTACTACAAACTAAAGAACGAAACATCAGCACAACATCTGTATCTTCTTAATAAAGAAGCTTTCACAGAGCAAATGAGCGACACCGATTCAACATCTGAAACAAACGACGGCAATTATGATTATTTCGAAGGTGTTACCGACACGGATTTTTATATGACTTCACGTATCGGTGATACTCTCATATACTGCTACACCGATAAGGAGTACAAAGACGAAATAACAACACTTATAAAAGCTCTCGGATATAAATAGTATTCATTTCACTGCATAACAAAAGCCCCGACCATTGGTCAGGGCTTTTTTATATACATAATTACATAAGCATCTCAGACGGAGCTGTGAATACACCGCCAAATAACGCGTTAACTAAAACTTCCTCAGGAGTAATATCCCAGTAACCGTCATTTTTCTCAACTCTTATGTTAGCATCTAAAGTGATTGTATCCCATTCATTATTAGCTAAACACTCGTTAAACATCTCTCCTGCTTTTTTCTTAATATCTTCTTCTGACATTTTTTCGACTTTGTCAGCGTTCTTCTTGATATAGGAAATAAGCTGTGATGAGTACTCGTCAAACACCTTAGTCATATCGATGTTTGTGATAGAAACTCTCACGTCTACTGTTGTGTCATCGACAACAGTACTCGAGTTAATAGTATACTCCAGATTTTCAAGGAGTAATGCAATAGTTTCATCGCTGAGAAACTGTGCTTTACCGGTAATCCCTAGGAATTCTTTCACTTCCTGAGGAGAATCGTTTTGTAATCTGGAAAACATCTGGTTCACCGTAGCCTGAGCTTCCAGTGCTGAGTCTTCTTCAACACAGCCACTCATAAATGGTACCATCATAAATAAAAGCATAACAAATGATAATAATCTGACATACTTACTCATATTTACTCCCCTTTGACATAAGATTGAGTATCAGTTATATGATTACTCAGCTTCACCTAAGTTTTCAAGACCCTCCAAAGCATCATATAATCCACCAAACATAGCGTTTAAGAATGATTTTTCAGGAGAAATCTGCCACTCTCCGTCAACTTCGTTTACTACAACCTCAGAATCAATAGTAACAGTACCTAAAGATTCGTCGTTTAAGCACTCAACGAGCATATCGATGTTTTTCTGGTTGAGTTCTTCTTCTGATAATGAAGAGTTAGAAAAAGCTTCTTGTAAAGCTTTTGTCAGATAGTTGCCCATAGCTTCCTTCATATCAGCATTAGTGATAGAAACCTTAACTTTAACGGTAGTGTCATTAACAAGCTCGGTTTCGCCTATTTTATACTCCATTCTACTAAATAATGCATCTAATACTTCTTCGCTTTCTGCGAACTCTTCCTGAGTCATAACTTCATCAAAAACACCCATTGCAGATAAAAAGTCGCGGTTTTCAATAGCTTTGAACACATCTTCAACCGCAGCAACCGCCTTGGCTTCAGGATCGCCACATCCGCTGAGCATCATAATTGATAAAACAAAAACTAAAAGTAAAGAAACCACTCTTGCTGTCTTTTTCATACTAAACCTCCTGAATTTGATTTATTAATATCAGTTTAGCACTATTTTGGTTATTTAGCAATAATTTTATTGATTAAAACAGTCAGATGTTGTAAAATATTAATGCTATTTTATTCTTTGGGGGATATTATGAAACGATATGCTATATATGGTGCTGGCTCACTAGGTACGGTTTTAGGTGCCTATATCACTAAAAATGGTGGAAAAATTGACCTTATCAACCGAAACCGAGCTCATGTTGATGCTCTTAATAAAAACGGTGCTACTATAACAGGTACTGTTAACTTCAATGTACCTGTAAAAGCTATTCTTCCTGATATGATGGAAGGTACATATGACGTTATACTACTAATGACTAAACAGCTATTTAATAAAGAAGTTGTTACTTTCTTAAAAGACTATCTTTCACACGACGGTGTAATAGTAACGCTTCAAAACGGTTTACCTGAACCACTTATTGCCGAAATAGTAGGCGAAAAGCGTACGATGGGCTGTACAGTTGAATGGGGCGCTACTTTAAAAGAACCAGGTGTATGTGAACTGACAAGTTCAGTAGACTCTCTGTATTTTCACATGGGTAAAATGAAGGGTATCACTGATAAGCAGTACATTATGGTTAAAGAATTGCTTGAATTGATGTGCCCTGTACATCTTGAAGATAACCTCATTGGCGCACGATGGTCTAAACTTCTCATAAACGCCACCTTTTCAGGACTGGGCACAGTTATCGGTGGTACTTTCGGTGATGTTGCTAATAACAAAGAAAGTAAAGAAGTAGCAATAAGATGTATGAAAGAAGTTATTGATGTCGGCCGAGCAGCAGGTGCGACATTCGCTCCTGTGCAAGGTAAAGACATCACTCTTTTATTCTACTATAAGACTGCTATTAAAAGAAAATTAGCTACTATGCTGATTCCTATCGCTATGAAAAAACACGCACAGATAGAACCATCTATGCTTCAGGATATTAAAAAGGGAAAACCTTGTGAAATAGAAGCCATTAATGGTGTTGTGTGTGAATGGGGTAAGCGCTATGGTATTAGCACACCTATCAATGATAGAATCGTCGAAATAATCAAAAAAGAGCAAAGTGGTGAGCTAAGTTATAAATACGATAACATTAAACTCTTTGAAGACTTAATTAAATAAAAATAAGCAAATAAAAAGCACCTGACAAAAAGTCAGGTGCTTTGAGTTTTATAAGCTAAATTAGATAAGCTCAATAATAGCCATCTCTGCTGCGTCACCACGACGTGGACCGATCTTAGTGATACGTGTGTAACCGCCGTTTCTGTCAGCATACTTTGGAGCGATCTCTGTGAAAAGCTTAACAGTTACGTCTCTCTTAGTAACGAAAGCCATAACCTGACGCTTATTAGCGAGAGTGTCGTTCTTAGCTATTGTGATCATCTTCTCAGCTAAGGAAGCAACTTCCTTTGCACGAGTAGCTGTTGTTTCAATTTTGCCGTTCTCAAACAGGAAAGTAACGAGTGCTCTGAGCATAGCTGTTCTGGCACTTGTCTTTCTGCCTAATTTTCTTGTACCTGGCATTTTGATTCACTCCTTTACGATTTTTTAAAGAGTTATATAAAAGTTATTCGTCTTCTTTACGCAGGTTGAAGCCTAATGTTGAGAGCTTGTAAACAACCTCTTCAAGTGACTTTCTACCTAAGTTTCTGACCTTCATCATATCTTCTTCAGATTTAGAAATGAGGTCTTCAACTGTGTTGATACCTGCACGCTTGAGGCAGTTGAAAGAACGTACTGAGAGATCGAGCTCTTCGATAGTCATCTCGAGTACCTTCTCCTTGCCCTTATCGTCCTTTTCAACCATAATCTCAGTGTTGTATCCTCTATCAGAGAGGTCAACGAAGAGATTTAGGTGCTCTGTAAGAACTTTAGCAGCAAGAGAAACCGCTTCCTGAGCGTTGATAACACCGTTAGTCCAGACTGAAAGTGTGAGCTTGTCATAGTCAGTGATCTGACCAACACGAGTGTTATCTACTGTGTAATTCACTTTAAGTACTGGTGTATAAATTGAGTCAACCGGTAAAATACCGATTACGTCACTACCCATTAAGGCTTTGTTACGTTCAGCAGGAACGTAGCCTCTGCCCTTATCTAAAGTGATTTCCATATTTAATTTAGAATCTTCTCCGAGAGTTGCAATGTGGAGGTCAGGTGTAAGAATCTCAACCTCGCTGTCGCACTTGATGCTTTCAGCAGTAACCTCGCATGGACCCTCAGCTGAAATTTCAACAACCTTTGGTCCGTTGCTATGGAGTTTAGCAACTAAGCTCTTCATATTGAGAACGATCTCTGTAACGTCTTCTTTAACGCCAGGGATAGTAGAAAACTCGTGAAGAACTCCGTCAATCTTAATAGATGTAACAGCAACACCCTCGAGTGAAGAAAGAAGCACACGTCTTAAGCTGTTGCCTAATGTGTTACCAAAACCTCTTTCGAGTGGTTCTACGACAAATCTGCCGTATTTACCGTCTGCTGATAACTCTTCAGTTTCGATTCTTGGTTTTTCTATCTCTATCATTCGTGAATTCCTCCTTTAATCTTTAACAGTATAAGCACTGTCAAGCTTTGTTTGATCTTACGATCATTCCGAGGATTACTTAGAGTACAACTCAACGATGAGTGTTTCATCGACGTCGAGGTCAATTTCGTCACGCTGTGCAATAGCAACTACTTTGCCCTCGTATGCACCCTGTGCAACTTCGAGATATTTTGGAACAGGTCTGGATGCGTTAGCTTCCATAACTGCTTTGAATTTTTCACTTGAACGGCTACCATCAGCGATAGCAATAACTTCGCCCGGTCTTGTTAAGTATGATGGAATGTTAACTCTCTTGCCATTTACTGTGAAGTGACCGTGTGAAACGAGCTGTCTAGCTTCAGCGTGTGATGAAGCCCAACCCATTTTATAAACTGTGTTATCAAGACGGCTCTCTAAGATAGCGAGTAAAGCCTCACCGGTTTTACCATCTCTCTTTTCTGCTAAGCCATAGTACTTTCTGAACTGGCTCTCGAGTACACCGTAGTAACGCTTTGTCATCTGTTTAGCTCTAAGCTGAAGACCGTACTCTGAGTTTTTCTTACGGCCCTGACCGTGCTGACCAGGTGCGTAAGCTCTACGTGCAATTGCACACTTGTCTGAATAGCATCTCTCGCCTTTTAAGAAGAGCTTTTTGCCCTCTCTGCGGCACTGTCTGCATACAGCTCCTGTATATCTAGCCATAGATAATTTACCTCCTATTTCTTTTAGACACGTCTTCTATTTGGAGGACGACATCCGTTGTGAGGAATTGGAGTAACGTCTTTGATCATTGTTACTTCAAGACCTGCTGTCTGTAATGCTCTGATAGCTGCCTCACGGCCCTGACCAGGACCTTTAACGAAAACTTCTACTGACTTGAGGCCGTGCTCCATAGCAGCTTTTGCTGCTGTTTCAGCTGCTGACTGAGCAGCGAATGGAGTAGATTTTCTTGAGCCTCTGAAGCCGAGCTCGCCAGCACTTGCCCATGAAATCGCATTACCCTGTGTATCAGAAATAGTAACGATTGTGTTGTTAAATGTTGACTGAATATGTGCGCTGCCCTTTTCGATATTTTTTCTCTCACGGCGGCGACGGATAGCCTTCTTAGCTGTTTTAACTGCCATTTATTTAGCCCTCCCTTACTTCTTCTTGTTGGCCATGGTCTTACGTGGGCCTTTACGGGTACGAGCGTTAGTCTTTGAACGCTGACCTCTTACAGGCAGGTTCTTTCTGTGACGAACACCACGGTAGCTGCCGATTTCGATAAGTCTTTTGATATCAAAAGCTACATCTCTTCTGAGGTCACCCTCAACACGACA
>JAFVVB010000116.1 GCA_017502425.1 Ruminococcus sp.
GGTGTTTCTATTACCAGTATATTTCAATATAGAGTTTTCAGTCAGTATTACTGGATTTCCCGAGAAAGGTTCTACTAAACTACTTCCTGTATCAATTTTACCTATGCATGAGTACTTTATGTCATCTAAATATATATCCAGATGCACTAACGTGTTGCTTAGTTCATCTGAAAATAGTTTTTGTAATACATATATTATCAGATAAATAAATACCGCTATAATAATCATAAGTATCGGACTATATTGGAAATACACAATATCATTTACTATTATCATGTTTTTAGGTTTGAACACTTTAAATACTGATACCATAGCACCGCTGAATAATACTGCTATAATAAACGATGTGATAATTGACTTTACAAGTGTAACTGAATTTGTTTTATAAAATGCAATAAAACACATAATACCTGAGCATAATAGTTTAATAGTAGTGTTTAAAATGAAACTATTAATAGGGATGAATATTATAAGTGAAAATAAAGCGGATACAATAGACGAACACACTATGCCTCCGTGTTTATGATTGATATGTAAAAATTTCTGTGTGCAAATTAAAATGCAGTAATTGATAATGGTGTTTGTGAAAATCAAAATATCTATATATATAAGCAAAGATTCACCTCCGATGATATAAGTATCTCATAAATGGTAGGTGATAGGTGTCAAAGAATAGGAGTGCGAAAATGTTATTTGGAATAACTATTGGACTATTTATAGGTGTTTTAATCGGTATTTCAATTATGGTGCTGATGATAATATCCAAAGATTGAATATAAATATAAATTCATAGTTTGTACATTTATATGACAAAAACTGCACATATATATGTAGTATAGTAAAACCGAGGAGGGATTATATGTCTTGCAGACTTGCAGAGCTAAGACATAAAGAAGTAATTAATTCATATGATGGTTCAAGGCTAGGGTTTGTCGATGATCTTGAGGTTGATACGCACAGTTCAAAGGTTGTTGCAATAATAGTTTATGGACGACCACGGTTTTTCGGACTATTTGGACGTAGTACAGATTGCATAATTCCGTGGGATAATATCTGTCTGATAGGCGAAGATACCATTTTAGTGGACTTTAAGGTGCAAAAAACGACCAACACAACAAAAAAGAGTAATAACTTTGTAACATTTTGTAATTAAAAATATTTGTGCGTGATAGCAAATTGCACTAGAGAATATTGTTCAATCTGTACATAATTCACTAAAAAATATGCCGAAAACGAATTAAAAGCCGTTTATGATGCTTTTAAAGAATTAAAAACAAAAAGTTACAGGCTTGCAATTTGTTGATATTTGTGTTTAAATAGCACTTGAAAAGGTGCGATTTGACAAAATTTTCCACATCTTTTCAGCATCGGATCACCGATGTTACTACTTAAAGGAGGAGATAACAATGAGAAATTTTAACAGAACCATCTCAAGAGCACTCGCTGTTGTTATGTGTGCATTATTTATTGTATCATTGTCATTTGCTACACCTAAAGTAGAAGCTGCAAGTGAAAGCCCGATAACAGAAACCAAAGAAAACGAAACAGATACATATACATCTAATGAAGATGCCATAGCACTTGCGAGAGCAAAAGCTATGGACGAGGCTAAACTCGAGGCTGTTAATATTGTCGAGGAACTTCAGATTGAGAAAGCAAAGGAGACAGAAGCGGCAACCGTTGCTGCGAGTGAACCTGAGCAGGTAGTTTACGAAGAACCTTCAGTACAGCAGTCAACAGAAACTTCATCTAGCAGTTCTACAAGCAGTACCACACAAAGTAGCAGTAGCTCAAGCGGTGGCTCATACGTATCAGGCTCAACTGGTGGTAATTATCTGATGGATATTGATAATCCTGATCCTAACTACACTAGTTACGCTATCAACCTTTCACCAGCAGATAGAGATCTTGCTGAGAGAATCGTTATGGGTGAGGCTGGACACACTGGTTACACAGGTATGGCGCTTGTTGCACAGACACTCAGAGATAACTTCGTAAGAGGTGGATACTCTGATATCGCAACAGTAATTAGTACCCACGGTTATTATGGTTCAACTTCTATCACACCTACACAGGAGTGTAAAGACGTTATTAATTTCATTTTTGATCAGGGTGGTGCGGCTGTACAGCATAGAGTTTTAGTGTTCTATGCTTCCAACTATTGCTCAAGCTCATGGCATGAGTCACAGCAGTTTGTATGCCAGTATGGCTACCAGAGATTCTTTGATTGCTGGTAATTAAAAACTTAATAAAAAAATAAAAATCAAGCATTAAAAAATGCTTGATTTTTTTTATTTATATGGTATAATATTTAGGCATTACGCACGTCGGGCTTATCGGCTCAGTAACACATTTTTGTGTTTGTCCCGAAAAATTCAAGGTTCGGCGGAGGTTTTAACCTGAGGAGGAAAATAAAATGGCAGTAGTTTCTATGAAACAGCTTCTGGAGGCCGGCGTACATTTCGGTCACCAGACAAGAAGATGGAACCCTAAGATGGCTCCATACATTTTTACAGAGCGTAACGGTATCTATATCATCGATTTACAGAAGACCGTTGTTAAGCTCGAAGAAGCATACAACTTTGTACGTGATCTTTCAGTAGAGGGCAAGAGTGTTCTCTTTGTTGGTACAAAGAAGCAGGCTATGGATTCTGTTAAAGAGGAAGCTGAGCGTGCTGGCGCTTACTACGTAAACGCTAGATGGCTTGGTGGTATGCTCACTAACTTCACTACTATCCGTAGAAGAATCGCTAGACTCAAGCAGCTCAGAGCTATGGAAGCTGATGGTACTTTCGATCTTCTTCCAAAGAAGGAAGTTATCAAATTAAACCTTGAAATCGAGAAACTTGAGAAGTTCCTCGGTGGTATCAAGGATATGGAGCAGATTCCTGGATGTCTCTTCATCGTAGACCCAAGAAAAGAAAAGATCGCTGTATTAGAAGCTAAGAAACTCGGTATTCCGGTTGTAGCTATCGTTGATACTAACTGTGATCCTGATGACGTTGATTATGTTATTCCTGGTAACGACGACGCTATTCGTGCAGTTAAACTCATCTGTGGTGCTATGGCTAATGCTATCATCGAGGGTAGAGAGGGCCAGATGGGCGCTGCTGCTAGAGATGATGAAGCTGAGGAGCTCGTTGAAGAATAATTCTATTTTGGAATATTAACTTAATTACGAAAGGATTGATATAAATGGCATTTACAGCTCAAGACGTAAAGGCTTTACGTGAAAAAACCGGTTGCGGTATGATGGACTGCAAAAAAGCTCTTACAGAGGCTAACGGTGATATGGACGCTGCTATTGATTTCTTAAGAGAGCAGGGTCTTGCTAAACAGGCTAAGAAAGCTTCCAGAATCGCAGCAGAAGGTGTTGCTTTTGCAGTAACTAACGATGATAACACAGCTGGTGTAGTTATCGAGGTTAACGCTGAGACTGACTTCGTTGCTAAAAACGCTGATTTCCAGGCATTTGTAAAAACTTGTGCACTCACAGTTATGGAGAACAACCCTGCTGACGTTGAGGCACTCGCTGCTTTAAAAGCTGTTGGTACTGAAATGACAGTTGCTGAGCTTTTACAGGAGAAAGTTCTTACTATCGGTGAGAATATCAAAATCCGTAGATTCGAGAAATTCGATGGCCCTACTGTTGGTTATGTTCACGCTGGCGGTAAAATCGGTGTTATCGTAAACTTCGAGACTGATTGTGATACAACTTCAGCTGACTTTGTAGCATATGGTAAAGACGTAGCTATGCAGATTGCTGCTCTTAACACACCATACTTAAACGAGTCTGATGTACCTGCTGAGGTTATCGACCATGAGAAAGAGATTCTCGTTGCTCAGATGAAGCAGGATCCTAAGATGGCTAATAAGCCAGAGCAGGTTCTCACTAAGATTGTTGAAGGCAAAATCGGCAAATTCTATAAAGAGAACTGCCTTGTAGATCAGGAGTTCGTTAAGGATAACTCTATGACAGTTGCTAAGTACACAGAGTCTGTTGCTAAGAAACTTGGTGGTTCTATCAAGATCGTTAAGTTCACTCGTTTCGAAAAGGGTGAAGGTCTTGAGAAACGTCAGGACGACTTTGCTGCTGAAGTTGCTAGCATGGTAAAATAATTTAACCCTATCAAAGGAGTGGTTTTACGACCACTCCTTTTTTATTTGTTAAATTTCTATAAAATATGGAGTATATTTGGCTTATTTTCCTTTACAAAATCTCTAATTTGATATATAATTAACAGTGTATAATAAGATTATTATGGGGTGATGAAATGAATTCTGAATATAAGAGAATTTTACTCAAACTTTCCGGCGAATCTTTAGCCGGCGCATCTAAACATGGTATCGATTTTGATACGGTTTTATCCTTTTGCGAACCTATCAAAAAACTTGTTGATGATGGTGTAGAAGTAGCTATCGTTGTTGGTGGTGGTAACTTCTGGCGCGGAAGAACCAGCGGAAAAATGGATAGAACACGTGCTGACCATATGGGTATGCTTGCTACTACTATTAATGCTTTAGGTGTTGCTGATGCTTTAGAGCAGATCGGTGTTGATGTCCGTGTTCAGACCGCTATCGGCATGAGAGCCATTGCTGAGCCATATATTCGAAATAAAGCTATTCGTCATCTTGAAAAGGGAAGAGTAGTTATTTTTGGTTGCGGTACAGGTAATCCTTTCTTCTCTACTGATACTGCTGCATCACTCAGAGCGGCTGAAATCGAAGCTCAGATTATCTTGAAAGCAACCATGGTTGACGGTGTTTATGACAGTGACCCTAAAACTAACCCTGATGCTAAGAGATTCCAGAAAATTTCTTTCCACGATGTTTTAGACAAGGACCTCAAGGTCATGGATTCTACTGCTGCTGCTATATGCAAGGATAACAACATTGAATTACTCGTTTTCAGTGTAGATAATCCTGAGAACATCCACACCGCTGTGTATGATCAGTCAATTGGTACATTAGTAGGTAATTTCTAATTATTTCATATTTTAATTAACTAATTAATATTTCAATTATAGGAGGAGTTTTCCATGAAAGCTGTTTTAACTAAATCCGAAGAACGTATGCAAAGACGCATCGATCACCTTGACTCAGAGTTTAAATCTATCAGAGCAGGTCGTGCTAACCCTGCAGTTTTAGATAAAGTAACTGTTGATTATTATTCAACACCAACACCTATCAATCAGCTTGCTGCTGTATCAGTAACTGAGGCTCGTACATTAACCATTCAGCCTTGGGATGCTTCAGTACTCAGAATGATTGAAAAAGCTATCCAGATGTCTGATGTTGGTATCAACCCTCAGAACGATGGTAAATGTATTCGTCTTATTTTCCCACCGCTTACTGAAGATAAGCGTAAAGAAATCGCTAAAGAA
>JAFVVB010000117.1 GCA_017502425.1 Ruminococcus sp.
CTAAAGCATCCAGATGTTGCTGAAGCAGAAGTTATTAAGTTCGAGATCGACAGCGAAGAATATCCCGCTATGGTTGTTGTATTGAATAGTAATGCAACTAATAGAATTGCAGACATCACAAAAGAACTCTGCTCTATTGATGTTGCGGGTATGGAGCACTTTATTGGTGTTCGTTATGTGGACAAGTTTAAGACGCATCCTGTTACGTCAAAGCGAGACTACCTTTCTTTGCAGAATGACAAAGAAGGATATTTCTTTGTGGATAAAAATGGAAATGCTTTTATGAGCAATGTAGGTGAGAAAAAACGAGAGATTAGAAAAGACGATATGACAGTTGTAACTATTTTATAATAAGACATAACACATTTATCATTACCCTAAAACTACTGTTCTTGCTAATTGTTTGCTAATCGGACACTGGAAAACAGCATAAAACCAGCGGTAACGGCGTAACACAAGACAACACTTTAATCCTAAAAATCCCCTGACAGCAGGGGATTTTTAAGTATTATGAGGGACACGAAAGCACTTTCCCTCGGTTTCTCCTAAGCGGAAGGTCGGGGATTCGAATTCCTTCAAGCGCGCCAGAAAGCACCGAAAACACTGCGTTTTTGGTGCTTTTTTATTATACTTTTTGGTGCTTTATTTATTTTAATTTCAATTTTCCTAGAAATTTTGTTGACAAAAGTAATACTTCGTGATACGATGTATTACACCAAAGGAGGTATAGTATGGATATTCAGCTTAAGCGAGGTCTTTTAGATGTCTGTGTTTTGGCAGCCATAAAGAATGAAGATTCATATGGCTATAAAATCATAAAAGATTTGAAGCCGTATATTGAGCTTTCTCAGTCTACCTTATATACGATTTTAAAACGATTAGAAACTGCTCATATGCTGACTGTTCATACCGTTGAACATGATGGCAGGCTTCGGAAATATTATCATATCACCGAAGAGGGAATAAAGCGTATTGATGATTTCAAGAATGAATGGAATGAAATTTTAACAATATACCGATTTGTCGTTAAGGAGGATGAAGAAGATGTGTAAACAGGAATTTCTTGAACAATTATCCAGAGGCCTATATGGTTTACCACAGGAAGATATTGAAGAACGTGTAAGTTTTTACAGCGAAATGATTGATGATCAAGTAGAAGAAGGTATATCAGAGGCAGAAGCTGTTTGTGCATTAGGTTCTGTCGAAGAGATAGTGGCTCAGGTAGTGGCTGAGGTTCCTTTAACCAGAATTGCTAAGGAAAGAGTAAAAACTAAAAGAAAGTTAAGTTCTGGTGAAATAATACTTCTGACTCTTGGTTCTCCGATATGGCTTTCTTTGTTAATTGCAGCATTAGCTGTTGTTTTTTCACTATACATATCCTTATGGGCAGTTATCGTTTCATTATGGTCAGTTTTTGTATCGTTTTTTGTGTGTACTATTTGTTGTGTGCTTGCATGCTTTGTTTTATTCTTTAGTGGTAACGGTATTGCTGGTGCTTTTTCGCTTTGTGCGGGATTAGTACTAGCAGGACTTACTATCTTTATGTTTTACGGATGTTTTGCAGCAACAAAGGGTACTGCTATACTGACTAAAAAAATAATTATATGGATCAAGAATTGCTTTATCAGAAAGGAAGAAGTGTAATGAGTAAAATAACAAAAGTCTGGCTTATTATAGCGGCTTCACTTGTGCTTTGTGGATGCATTCTGTTTGCATGTTTAATGTCAACATTTGATTGGGATTTTACGGAGTTGTCAAGCGATGAATACGAAACAAATACATATGATATCGTTGAAAAGTTTGATAAAATTTCTATGAATACAAATACTGCTAACATAGAGTTTTCGCTGTCTGATGATAAAAAGTGTAAAGTAGAGTGTTACGAAAGCGAAGATGTTAAGCACTCAGTTTCAGTTAAAGATGGAGCACTTACGATTGAGATGAACGATGAGCGCTCTGTGTATGATTTTTTCGGAAATATCGGATTTGATTTTGATACACCTAAGATAACCGTTTATCTTCCGAAATCAGAGTACACTTCGCTTGTGATAAGCGAAGATACAGGAGATATTGGGGTCCCTGAAAATTTCTCTTTCAAAGACGTTGATATTAATTTAAGTACTGGAGATGTAATGTTTTCTGCATCTGCAGAGAATGTGAAAATTGAAACAAGTACCGGTGATATTTGTGTAGAAAAAAATTTACTTGATTCGCTTGACCTTACGGTAACCACAGGAGAGGTTACTGTTTCTGATGTGAAATGCGAAGGTGATGTTGAGGTAGAAGTGTCAACTGGTAAATCTTATCTTAGCGATGTTACATGCAAAAACATTATTTCCAGCGGAAGCACCGGTGCTATATCTTTGACAAATGTTATTGCTGAAGAAAAGTTTTCTATCGAGAGAAGCACAGGAGCTGTGATGTTTGAAAAATCAGATGCTTCCTCGATTTTCGTAGAAACTGATACAGGTGCAGTTACTGGTAGTTTGCTTTCAGATAAAGTGTTTATTACTCGCACCGATACAGGTAGTGTGAATGTTCCTGAATCAGTAGAAGGTGGTAAATGCGAAATCGAAACTGACACAGGAGATATATTAATAACAATAGATAAATCTATATAGTAAAAGAGCACACTTCAGTGAAGTGTGCCCTTTTTATTATGATTTTTAATTTCAGATTTATTGCTAGTTAGTTTTTATTCTTTAGGAATCAGAATGCCTTTGATTGGGAAGTTATCAATAGCTATGTCATCTTTGCTCTGTGCCTTGAATTCGTCAGGCAGATTTTCTTTAATATTCTGGTTATAGGCTATTTCTGAAAGTTCGTCCTTTACATTAACAAGGTCGTTCCATTCGCCATCGGAGAATATAAAACTCTCACCTTTATTGATGATACCGTTTACTTTAGCTGAATCTTTTATGCTGTTTGCATACGGAATAACGCTTGTGTAAAGGTTAGAATTATCATTCGTTTTATGAGTCATTGTCACAATGATAGAGTATTTTTCGTCTTTCTTAAGTTTATGTTTTCGTTTCAGGTCTATTTTATGATAACCGCCCCATTCGTGGGTTTTATCACCTTTTTCTATGAGCTTGCCTGAATCAGGGTTACTGTTACGAAGATTTTTATAAATTTCATAGTGAACACTGGTGTTCGGTATCGTAGTTTTATATGCTATCTGATAAAGAGATTCGTATTCTTCTGCATTAAAGACATTTGCTGTTTTTGTTTCGTTGATATAATCAGAATGAGCGTTCCATCCTATCATTAGCATATCGTACTGGTCGTAGTTAGGCTTGGTACATTCAATACGGTCAGATTTATCAAACTCGAAACTTATCGGATATGAAATGCTGTGATCGTGATACGACATATAGAAATATCCGCTCTCGTTTATACCTTCATTGCCATAGCTGTTTTTGATAATAAACGCACCATCAGTAGGAGGGATACTATCGTTTTTTATTTCTCCGTTGTGTGTTTTTTGTGCAAAGTTTTCTTTCGGGTAGTTATCATCATAACCAACGATAGTGATAACGTGATTTGCCATACCCGAGCGATTATATGTAGCCCAGTTTTCGTAGTTAGTAGTGCCATAAACGAGTGCAGCAAAAGATACACCGTGTCCTTTGCTGAGTTCTGACTTGATTGCCTTAACACCGTTCTCGTTATAGTGATATTCACCGTTTTCGTCGATTATAGCAGGAGATGGGAGTAAAAGACTATCTCTGATAAAAGCGTTAGAAATAGGGTTACGATACTCGGCGTTCAAAGGAAGTGACCAGTCGTCATCAGGAGAGTACTGTATTTCACCATCTGATATGTCGCTGTGTTTTCCTTTATAAGCATATGGATATTCTCCATTAATGCTGACGTTTTCATCAACAGGTGTGAATCCCGATGTAAATAGGTTGGAGCCGGAGTAGATAGCTCCGCCGAATGTATATACAGCCTCCGGAAAATCGCTCTCAGCTTCACTAGCATCATAGCCTTCACCTACCTGTGAAGAACGGATTTTCCCCTTAATAACATCATCTTCAGTGATACTGTGATATACGTACCAGATGTTGTATTTTTCGGAAAAATCAACTGTATCATTCACTTTATCTGTTGGTACACCTAAATCATTTGCATAAAGATACGATATTTCAGCGGCACCACTTACACCAAATGACCAGCAATCACCAAAAAGTTGGGTCTTAACAGGTGTAACATAGTTCTTGCCGTTAAAGTCTCTTAAATCAACCGAGGATGGTAACTGTGTCGGTGTTGTATTTATGGTATCACATGCTGAAAGTGAAGCAGTGAATATGAGTAGAACCAGAATCGAAGACAATAGTCTTTTCATAATATTCTTCCTTTTCGCTTTTGTATAAATACTAATACGTTTATTATAACATATTATATCGCGTGTTGCTATCTGTAATATCAAATATTTATTGATATATTTTTGGAGATTTTTGAAACCAAACAGGGTGCTAAATGAGTGTTATTAGTGAAAGGAAATTTATGTCATTGTGAACAAATCCTAGTGGAATTTTTCATCTATAATGCCGATTTATCATATTTGTTTATAATGATAAAATTAAATTATAAAAGCATTCGGAGGTGCCTTATGAAAAAACTACTTTCTGTTATATTAGTTATTATGATGCTGATATCAACTCTAGCTTTTACGACTAATGCCGAAGAAGTAAGCGATGATCTTTATGATCAGATGTTTGATTATTTCGGAGGAAACGAGATTGATTATGATAAGGTCTATCTGCCTGATGATATACCTGCGGTGATTTTCGGAGGTTATGTAAAATCAGATGGGGTAGAGATTTTCAACGCCTACGCTTTGTGGAAAGGCGTTGATACTATGCCGATAGTTGAAAAATATGGAGATTGCTGTGCTTATTCGGGTGGTATTTCATATCCGTCACACACAGCTATGTTCTGTCGCATTGATGGAAAAATTTATACGCTCAAAGAAGCATGGGACAGTGGTCTGGTCACCGATGTTTCACCTGCTATCGGTTTTGATAAATATACGAGAGTTTACCCGCTGGGTGATGCGGATTTGGATTTTCAGCTTTCCGTTATGGATGCAACACTGATACAGCTGAGAGTGGCGCAACTTGTAGATATGAGTGCAATTGTGGTATTTGATGTAGCCGATGTTGATAGTGACTATAAACTTAGTGTCATGGACTCTACTGCTATCCAGCAAAAGCTCGCTATGATTAAATAAGGAGATAAAAGTATGAGAAATACTCAGGTTGTCATGAGTAAAAAGGAAAAGAGCAGATTAGAGAGAAAACTAACCCCATCAAAAGAAATTGCTCAGGAGATGTTTGATGGGGATACAGATAAAGCTATTGAGTATATAGTAAAGAAATCAAGTAAAAAAGAACTGGAATACTATCTGGAGTATGATTTAAATGACGAGGAAGCAAAGAAAGCACGTGAGATAGCAGAATTGGAAGAACTCAAATCTCAGGTGAAAGCGTTTTTGAAACAAAAAAATATTACCGCACAGGAGTATATCAATACTCCTAATCCGTATTCAAAGAAAGTTTTACTGCAGATATTAATAACTATACTGGGATGTTTGGTTATTCTTTTTGGATTTAAGGGTTTAGGAATGCTGTTTACTGATTTTGATGCATATGGCATAGCAAAAGGGGTTGGTGGCGTTTTTATTTCGTTGCAAGCACTCAGCATAGCTAGAAATATCAGAGAAATGGTCGAGATAAATAAATC